>NZ_JBQHUL010000015.1:0-71002 GCF_052065235.1 Blautia sp. HCP28S3_G10
TTGGCTATGGGGTAAACCATAGCGTTTTTTTGTAATATAATTAGAAATTACAAGAAAAATTATAAAAGAAGAACTCCCACCTTAAAAAAATGGGAGTTTTTCAGTGCCCTTCATTTTTGTTGTTTTTCATCATTCTCATAATCATACCTCGTTCTTTCTTTTCTTATCCGATCCTATTAATACTTACGTGAATTGATAAGATGGATATTTTATTTACTGGTTCTTTAATAATTCATATTTGATAATATGGATTATTAATAGTGATGGATTTTCCAATATGGGATTACCCATATCTGGTTTTCCTGTTTTCTGATATCTGGAGATAGGAATTTCCTATGACCTGATTGTCCCAAATTGGACTATCCACCTTTAGGCTCTTCTCATCTCCATTCAATCATTTTCTTCTCCTAATGGAACTTCCCGGATAATATATTCGGTATTTCCATAAAAGCCATATTCGTTACGCAATCTGTGACGTTCCACATATCCATGATGCTCTAATTCCTTAATTGCGGAACGAACAGAATCAATTCCATCTCTGCTCAATGTTGCCAGTCCCTGCATGTTATAATTCCAATCGTCTGGTAGGCTTAACATCAGCGACAATAAGCCTTTCGCTTTCAATGTCAGATTCTTATTCTTGAAATGGTGATTACTCATTACCGTATAATTCTTAGTTCTCTCCACACGAAAAATCTGTGCCAAGCTCCTCACCTCCTTATGAAAAAAGACACAAATCAATTTTCATGACCTGTGCCTTTTCCTTCATTTATTCTGTTTATTTATTATTTCATTAAACGTAAATCAGTTCTTCTAAAATGATTTCCTCTGCGATTGCTCTGTGTTTGTTAGCAGCCCTTACCCAAGCCATCTGGTCAACCCCTTTCTCTGGCAATGGATCACTTTTTTCCAGCTCTCTCAGGATAATCTCTTCCCGTTTCCTTGCCGCCTGGTCAATCTCCAGAAGATGTTCTCCTATTGTGTCCTATAAAAGCATTACCTGATATTTCGCCCGTTTATGATTTTTCAAATAATCTCTGCGGAGAAATCCATATTTTCCAAGTTGTGTCATCTGTTCTCCGGATTTATACTCCAGTTCTGGAAGCAAATATCCGTTTACATTCCTATAATTCAGTTCCATAGCTTCTTCACACTCCATTTCGTAATCATATATTGCGTCACCATCGTCTGACGTTAACTTTCTCCCAAAAATGGGAAAAAGTCTTTCTCTATAATACCTAATGCACATTACTTTTCCTATTCTTCTGTGCCCACCCTTTGAGTAACTTTTCAATCAAGTCTGCCTGTTGAGCCGGCGTATAATCTGCCGGGAAATACTTTCCGATCCGCTCAAGTGGGATTTTGATTTGTTCCCTCTGGTTCGGCTTGATTTCCTCCAAAATTTCGTAAATCATATCCATATCAAGACATTTTTGTTGGCTCATCCGCTTTAACCGGTTCGCCTGCGAAATGTTTGGGACACACTGTTCCAGTTCCATCACAGCATGAAGTTCATACTGTTCTGCTTCCGTCAGGAAGGAAATTTCCACCGCTGAACGAATTGCAAGCAGCTCCCGGTCAACCATATCCAAAATCTTTGGAATCAATTTTGTCAGACGGATATATCTTTTAATCTGTGTCACACTTTCCCCCACCATCCGGGCAAGCTGTTCATTGCTGCGATTGTTTTCCATATACTTCGATCCCAATGGGTCCGAAGTCATATCATCTACTCTGCCTTGATGTTTCATTGCTTCTAGTCGCATCTTATAGGCAAATGCCTTTTCACTCGGCAGAATTTTTTCTCTTTGGAGATTACTGTCTACCATCGCAATGATTGACTGGTCATCGTCCAAATCACGGATAATGGCTGGCACTTCTTCCATACCTGCCCATATGGCTGCCGCCTTTCTTCTGTGTCCTGCGATAATTTCATAACCGTCACCATCCGTATTATGGCGGATTAACAGCGGAACCAGAACCCCTTCCTTTTCCATGCTTTGGCGTAATTCAAACAATTCCTGATTTTGCTCCACCTTAAAAGGATGGTCTTTAAAATCATGAAGTTCTGAAACCTTTACCAGAACAATACCTGCACCCGACTCGTAATCCTTTGATGAACACATTACTCTTTTCTTTGTCATCTCAATTATCCTCCATTTAATCTGAATAAAAGAAAAGGACTCTTACCTCTCAGAAATTCTGAAAAACAAGCGTCCTTTTGACTGTTTTAACGATATTCAAATAAAAATGAAATTTTCTTTTTCATGTGTCCACTCATACCAGATGCAGAACTACCGATACCTCGATTCCGTCCATAATCTGCTTTTTTCGTCCCTGTTTACCTGTAGGTGCGAAACTCATATATCTCGCAAAGTGCCTAAAACAAAGGACTTCTACGAATTCACCCGATGTAGACAACATACCGTCTCCACATGCACCGTCTGAGGGAATTGGTCCACTCCGCAAACTTTTAGGAGTTCATATCCATGATCGCAAAGATATCTCAGATCACGTGCCAGTGTTGCACTGTCACAGCTTACATAAACAACTCTTTCCGGATGCATCTTAAGGATTGTCTGAAGAAGAACTTCGTCACAACCTTTACGAGGTGGGTCAACTACGATCACATCTGCATAAACACCATTTTTTTCGTATTCCTTCGGAAGCACTTCTTCTGCTTTTCCTACAAAAAATTCCACATTACTGATATTATTCAGTCTGGCGTTACGTCTGGCATCTTCAATAGCTGCCGGAACAATTTCCACGCCCCGGACAAATTTTGCCTTCTGCGCCAGAAACAGCGAAATCGTACCAATTCCGCAGTACAGATCCCATACTGTCTCTTTTCCATGAAGATCCGCATATTCCAGAGCTTTGGAATACAGCTTCCATGTCTGGCGTGGATTCACCTGAAAAAATGACAACGGTGAAATTTCATAGGATATATCTCCGATTTTATCTGTAATATAAGCCTGTCCCCAGAGAACTTTTACAAGATTTCCGAGAATTACATTGTTTCGTTTCTTATTAACATTCAGACAGATACTGGTCATTCCTTCAAGTTCACACAAAGAATCAACCAGTTCTGTTTCATGAGGAATCTGCGTTCCGTTTATCACAAGACAGACCATTATCTCATCTGTAAAAAATCCATATCTGATAAAAATGTGACGCACAAGTCCCTTTCCTGTTACTTCATCATAAGGTTCAATGTGAAACTTTTCCATATGAGAAATCACTCTATCAAGAATATCTTTATTTACTTTCACACCCAGAGCACAGTCTCTGTTTTCGATAATAGAATGAGTACGGCCTGCATAAAACCCGGCAATAATTTTGCCATCTTTATTTCTTCCCACAGGAAACTGAGCTTTATTACGGTAACGGTAAGGCTCTTCCATACCAATGACCGGTTCCATTGGGATATCTGTAAATCCGCCAATACGTTCCAGATGACCCTGAAGTTTTTTTGCTTTAAAAGAAAGCTGCTCCTGATAATTCAGTGCCTGAAGCTGACAGCCGCCACACTGACGGGCAGACGGACATGCCGGCTCAACCCTGTACGGTGATGGTTTCAATATCTCCATCAGGCGTCCGTATCCGTAATTTTTTTTTGCTTTTATGATCTTTGCTGTTACAACATCCCCGATCACCGCATCCTTTACAAAAACAGTGAAGCCATCAGCTTTGCCAATGCCTTCACCATCTGTTCCGCAGTCTACGATTTCCAGGGTTACCATATCATTTTTACGATATTCCATGGAATCAGAAATCTCCTGTTCTTCTAAGATTAGATTCAAAAAGTCTGTTATATCCCAGCCATTCTTTTTTGCCTTTGTCGTTGGCAAAAATTTCTGTAAGTGTTTCCATACGTGCATCTGTATTATCAGCAAGATTCAGAGCCACCGCCTCTGCAAGAGCCGGTTTTTTGGGAGAACCATATTCCAGTTCACCATGATGTGCAAGAATACAGTGTACAAGCTGATTCTCCAGATTTACAGGAAAATCAGGAATTTCTTTTGCCAGGTCATGAATCATCTGTGCTCCGATAATAATATGTCCGAGAAGCTGACCCTCATCTGTATAGTCATTCAGAGGAAAAGAAGACAATTCTTTTGTTTTGCCCACATCATGTAAAAGAGATGCCGTGATCAAAAGATCTCTGTTCAGAAGCGGGTATGCACCAGCCATATATTCGCAGAGTCTTGTCACACTTAAAGTATGTTCCATCAGACCACCTATGAAGCCATGATGAACGGTTTTTGCTGCTGAATGTTCCTGAAATGATTTTACAAACTCTTTATTCTCTACAAAAAGCATATTTAAAAGTTTTGACAGATATTCGTTTTTTATGCTTTTTATAAATGTGAGCAGCTGCTGATACATATCATCTGTACTGTTCTCGCTGACAGGAAGATAATCTGCAGGATCATATTCTCCTTCCAAAGCTTTGCGGACACGTTTGATGTTAAGCTGCATTGCGCCGGCAAAACTGGTCACATCTCCCACAATATCTATATAATCCAGGGCATCAAAATCATCAATTCCCAGTGAGTTTGGATCCCAGATTTTTCCATCTATGACTCCTGTCTTATCCTGAATGATCAGATTTTCGTATGGTTTGCCGTTTTTGGTTACAGCAGGTTGTTTCTGTTTGCAGAGATAGATTCCGTTGATTCTGTCTCCCTCATGTAATTCATTAATAAAGCGCATTGTTTCTGCCTTTCTATTTTTCTTTTATGGATATGTTTAAACTCACATCCACATATTCCCCTGACGGATTTCTGCGATATACATCTATTGTAGTCCTTGTTCCAACCTTTATGGACTGAAGCTTTCCGGAATATTCTTCCATAGTAACAATTTCAGTATTCCCCAGTTTATGTACAATATCTCCACTCTGAATTCCGGCTGTCATTGCCGGGGAATTTTCTTCTACACTGTTTACATATATTCCACGGGGAATTTCAAGGTTAGCCGACTTAAACTTCGATATCGTTACACCCTGTATCCCAATATAACATATTTTCTGCCGGTTCGCCAGTGTTTCCAGTAATGAACTTATCTGAGATACCGGAACTGCACGTATCACATCTGATAATTCATTTTCAGGCTGACAGATCACACCTATAACTTTTCCTTCCAGGTTCAGAATCACACCGTCACCTTCATCGCTTCCGACCATATCTGTAGAAAACAGCGTATATTCCTCATCTGCTGTCTCCAGTCTACCGGAAACAGATGTAACAGTTCCTGAAACAAGAGAATCATAATTGCCTTCCGGGCTTCCTATTGCAATTACCGGCTGCATCTGTTCTATTTTTCCTGATAAATCCAGTGAAGCTGCCGGAATTTCTTTTATATCTGCCGAATCCAGACTTTCTGCCGGCACACGCAGTACCATGAAACTCGTTCTCGCATCCTTCTTGCATAATATTCCATCCGCTGAACTGCCATTCGAAAATGTGACTCTATATTTTTCTGACTCTTTTTCATTACGGGATACTGTCAAAATATAAAAAGCATCATCATTTTTCAAAAACACTATGCCTTCTTCATCACCATTATTCAAAAATGAGTCATCCGGAAAATCTGTATCTTCACTCAGTGACTCTACACGAACCAGTGCTTTTCTGGGCTCCTTTGAAGCTTCAAGTATCCGTGACTGTACAGTATTCTCTGTACGTTCTGTTTTTTCTGTCAAAACCGATACATCAGCTGCGGAGGTTTTTTCTTCTGTATCCGTCTTTTTTTCTGATGGAGTTATTGTCACAGCAACTTTTGTATCACAGGAATTATCCAGATTTCTGAAAACTCTTGGATATAACAGCATCACAGTAAAAACTGCACATACACCAAATGCAATTCCACAGGCTGATGCCAGCAGCAGCTTCTCCGCAATCCTTTTTTTGTTTATCGGAGGTTCTTTAATTGTTTCCTTTATAAATGTATGTTCATTCTGAGAAAAATTTCTATCATTACGGTCAACCATATATTTTCTCCTGTATATTCCAACTCATAATATAGATAATTCTACTGGATTTTTATGAACTTTTTATGAATGAAAAATCACTTTTTCCTTTTCATTAAAGAAGAAATCATGTAAAATAGAATTCGTGAAAATACAAGAAAGAACTTGTGTGCGATTTGTACATAAGGAGGAAAAAATGAATCAAAAAGCTTTAATTACTTTAGAATACTCAAAAATCATAGATAAACTTACGGACAAAGCTTCTTCCCCCATGGGAAAAAATCTCTGCCGTAATCTTGAACCGTATACAGATCTTACGCAGATCCGTATGATGCAGATGCAGACCCGTGATGCACTGACGAGGCTCTTCCAGAAAGGATCCATTTCTTTTGGCAGTGTCAAAGATGTTCGTGGTTCTCTGAAACGCCTGGAAATCGGAAGTTCCCTTGGTATTCCTGAAATCCTTGCTGTTTGCGGACTTCTGGAAAACACTTCCCGTGTAAAAGCATACTCGCGTAAAGACAGAAGTGACGCACCGTCTGACTGTCTGGACAATATGTTCGAGGATCTTTCTCCACTGACTCCACTTGTAACTGAAATACGCAGATGCATTATTTCCGAAGAAGAGATCAGCGACGATGCAAGTCCTGCGCTTCGTCAGATCCGCAGAAATATGAAAATCACCAATGACAGGATTCATACACAACTTAATGATCTTGTAAACGGCGGTGCACGGAATTATCTTCAGGATTCTGTTATTACCATGCGAAACGGACGCTACTGTATCCCTGTAAAAGCAGAATACAAAGGACAGGTTCCTGGAATGATCCATGATCAGTCCTCCACAGGTGCAACCCTTTTTATCGAGCCAATGTCCGTCGTCAAACTGAATAATGATATCCGTGAGCTTGAACTTCAGGAACAGAAAGAAATCGAAGTCATTCTCGCTTCTCTCAGCGAACAGATTGCAGTTGAACGTGATGCCATTGCCCTGGATTTTGAAACCATGGTTCAGCTTGATTTTATTTTTGCAAGAGCCGGACTGGCTATGGATATGAATGCGACAGAACCAGTATTTAACAGCGAAGGCCGCATCCATCTCAAAAAAGCCCGTCACCCTCTCATCAGTAAGAAATCTGTAGTACCTATTGATATATGGCTGGGAGATACCTTTGACCTTCTGATCGTTACAGGACCGAACACAGGTGGTAAAACTGTTTCTCTGAAAACAGTCGGTCTTCTTACCCTGATGGGACAGTCCGGTCTCCACATTCCTGCTCTGGACCGCAGTGAACTGGCACTTTTTGAAGAAGTTTACGCAGATATCGGAGATGAACAGAGTATTGAACAGTCTCTCAGTACTTTTTCTTCTCATATGACCAACACTGTATCCTTCCTTAATAAAGCAGATGAACACTCCCTCGTTCTTTTTGATGAACTTGGTGCAGGAACGGATCCTACAGAAGGGGCTGCTCTTGCTATTTCGATTTTATCTTTTCTGCATGAAAAAGGTATCAGGACCATGGCAACAACTCACTATAGTGAACTGAAAGTCTATGCGCTTTCTACTCCGGGAGTTGAAAATGCCTGCTGTGAATTTGATGTGGAGACGCTTCGGCCTACGTACCATCTGCTCATTGGTGTTCCCGGCAAAAGTAATGCTTTTGCCATCTCCTCTAAGCTTGGTATTCCGGATTCTATTATCCAGAAAGCCAGAGAACAAATCAGTGAACAGGACGAATCCTTCGAAGATGTACTTTCTTCTCTTGAACAGAGCCGTATTACTATTGAAAATGAACGCCATGAAATTGCCCGCTATAAAAATGAAATCGAACAGCTGAAAAAACAATTAGAAAACAAACAGGAAAAACTTGATGTCCAACGCGACCGTATCATTCGCCAGGCCAATGAAGAGGCTCATAAAACCCTTCAGGAAGCCAAGGATTACGCTGACCAGACAATGAAACTTTTCCATAAATTCCAGAAAGCGGCTGTTGACACCTCTGCTGTAGAACGTGAACGTCAGGAACTGCGTAAACGACTTAATAAGACTGAACAGAAGATGTCCGAACCTGTAGTTAAGAAAAAGCCCAAGAAACAACTGACAGCCAAAGACCTTCATATCGGCGACGCAGTCAGAGTTCTCAGTATGAATCTGAAGGGAACTGTAAGCAGCCGCCCGGATTCCAGAGGATTTCTTTTTGTACAGATGGGTATTATCCGCTCCAAAGTCAGCATCTCTGATCTGGAGCTTATTGATGAACCAGTCATCACAACTACTTCATTTCAGAAAACTGGTGCAGGTAAAATCCGTATGTCAAAATCTTCCAGCGTTTCGATGGAGATCAATCTTCTTGGAAAAACTGTTGATGAAGCAATTGCCGAGCTGGACAAATATCTGGATGACGCATATCTCGCCCATCTCAAAACTGTCCGTATTGTTCATGGCAAAGGAACCGGTGCACTCCGTAAGGGTGTCCATAATTATCTCAAACGTCAGAAACATGTACAATCCTTCCGTCTTGGTGAATTTGGCGAAGGAGATGCCGGCGTAACAATTGTAGAATTCAAAAAATAGGAGGGCATTATGGTCACAAAACAAAAAATACTGATCATAGATGATGACAACAATATTGCAGAACTGATTTCTTTATACCTCACAAAAGAATGTTTTGAAACAAAAATCGTAAACGACGGAGAACAGGCACTGAAAGAATTTCATCTGTTTCAGCCTGATCTCCTTCTCCTGGATCTGATGCTGCCCGGAATCGATGGCTATCAGGTCTGTCGGGAGATCCGGCATATCTCCGATGTTCCTATCATCATGCTTTCTGCAAAAGGAGAAACTTTTGACAAGGTTCTTGGACTGGAACTTGGAGCTGATGATTATATAATCAAACCTTTTGATACTAAAGAACTTGTTGCAAGAGTCCGTGCTGTTCTGCGCCGTTTCAAAGTAAAACAGCCTTCTGCAAATCCAAATGAAAAATGTGTTTCCTACCCGGATCTTACTATCAACCTGACAAATTATTCTGTCACATATATGGGCAGACAGATTGATATGCCTCCGAAGGAACTGGAACTGCTTTATTTTCTTGCTTCTTCGCCGAATCAGGTATTTACACGTGAGCAGCTTCTGGATCATATATGGGGATATGAATATATCGGTGACACACGTACGGTAGACGTACACATAAAACGTCTTCGCGAAAAGATCAAAGATCATCCACAGTGGTGTCTTGCTACTGTATGGGGAATTGGTTATAAATTTGAGGTTCGAAAATGAAAGCCCGTTTGTCTTTTAAATTCCTGTTTTCATACCTGCTTCTTGGTTTTGCCAGCTTTCTGACCGTTACTTCCGTCGGCTCCTATATGATGGAATATCATCTGGAAAAACTGATAAGCAGACAGTTATATCAGTCTGCTCACAATATTGCAGAAAACGAGCTTGTCAAAAAAAACATTTCCTCTACAAACATTGATTCCATCCGTGATGATATTCTTTTGGCAGCCGGAAACTCATCATCTGTAATCTGGATTATCAACAGTAATGGTAAGATCATTCTCAGCAGCCGAAAAGACAGGCTCTCCGATAATCCAATTGATTTTTCCAGTTTTGATCCGGCTTCCTGGGGAAGCAATTATTATCAGATTGGAGATTTCTATGGATATTTTGATGATACCCGCCTGAGTACAATCGCACCGATCACTGATAACATGGTTACAAAAGGCTATGTCGCCATTCATTATCTTATGAGCGATCTGTATCAGCGACGTGGCGGACTTTTACTCATTGTTCAGATTTTGTTTTTTATCATATATATTATATTTGGCATATTGCTGATATTTTTCAGGTATCACATTTCAAAGCCACTCAGGCAGATTACTGATGGAGTATCCGAATTTACCAATGGAAATCTTTCTTATCGGATTCCGGTCAGTTCTGATGATGAAATGGGTTATCTTTCACAGAGCCTGAATTACATGGCTGACAAACTGAACCGTAACGGTGAATACCAGCGACAGTTTATTTCAAATATCTCCCATGATTTCCGCTCCCCTCTGACTTCAATCAAGGGATATGTTGAAGCAATGCTTGACGGTACCATTCCCGTGGAAATGCAGGAAAAATACCTCAAAATTATTTCTTTTGAAGCAGACCGGCTGGAAAAGCTCACCCGCGGGCTTCTGACACTTAATGAACTGGACATCCAGAAACGAATGCTTAATATACAGAAATTTGATATAAATGCTGTTATCAAAACCACAGCAGCCAGCTTTGAGGGATCCTGTACAACCAGAAATATTCTTCTGGAACTGATACTTTCCGGAAGGGAATTATATGTACGTGCTGACATGGAACAGATTCAGCAGGTACTGTATAACCTTCTGAACAATGCAATCAAATTCAGCCCGGATAATTCTACGATCACCATCGAAACAACAGAACGCAATGATAAAATTTTCGTATCTGTGAAAGACCACGGTATCGGAATTCCAAAATCCAGTATTCATAAAATCTGGGAACGTTTTTATAAAATCGATACTTCCCGCGGCAAAGATCAAAAAGGAACAGGCCTTGGGCTGGCAATCGTAAAAGAAATCATAAATGCCCACGGTCAGAATATTAATGTGATCAGCACTGAAGGTGTTGGATCTAATTTTGTGTTTACGTTAGAAAAGGTCAAGTAGAACCATAAGTTCTGCTTGACCTTTTGTTATATCTTACCAGTGATGATGATGCAGCTGTCCTTCCATCTGCATATGACTGAAATTATCCTGTCTCAGTGCTTCATATAATACAATTGCAACTGAATTACTGAGATTCAGGGATCGTATCTTCTCAAGCATTGGAATCCTGATACACTGCTCTTTATTTTCCATAAGAATTTCTTCCGGAATTCCTGCACTCTCTTTTCCAAACATAATGTAGCAGTCTTCTTCATAATGAACATCTGTGTAAGTCTGAAGTCCCTTGGTAGTTGCATAATAAATTTTTGCCCCCGGGTTTTTCTGGAGAAAATCCTCATAATCCAGATATGTAGTAACATCCAGATCTTTCCAGTAATCCATTCCTGCACGTTTGATCGCTTTTTCGCTGAGAGAAAATCCCAGTGGTTCTATTAGATGAAGCTTCGTTCCTGTTGCTACACAGGTTCTTCCGATATTACCCGTATTTGCCGGAATTTCAGGTTCCAGCAGTACAATATTTAACTTCGCCATGTTATATGTTTCCTTCCTGATTGTCTTTTCCCGGAATTCTTCCCGAAGATTTCCACTGATTTCCCCATGGAAGTTTCGTAATTTCATCCTGCGACGGTCTTTCCAGATATCTGGTCAGTTCACCACTTTTCAGCAATCGATCATTCCCCTGCACTGCTTTTCCAATAACAGCAGCCCTGATTCCCGCTTCCATAAAAGCACTGACTGTTTCCTGCCCATCCGGACACCCCAGCAAAATACAGCCTCCGGCAAGCAATTTATACGGATCCAGATCAAAATGTTCACAGATTTCTATTGTTTCCTGCCTTACCGGAATTTTCCGAAGATCAGCTCTAAGTCCCACGCCTGATACTTCTGCCATTTTCCAGATGGCTGCAAGAATACCACCTGTCCCCGGCTGACATACAGCTGAAATCTTCTCTTCCCTGATTATCTCCCTGAAATCAAATTTCGGCTCACGTACAGCATTCCACAGAAAACCCTCTGAAAAAAATTTTCGAAGAAAATCTTTTTCATTTCTGACAAGCAGAACCGTTCCCTCAAAACCCACCGGCCCTGCAACAACCAGATCATCTCCACTACACAGCTTTCCTGTAATTTCTTTCTGCAATATTTCCATTGCCTTCTGTCCAAGTTTCATGTAATACCTCCGGTTACTGCATAATAGACAGAATACTCGGTACTACCATTGCTACTACAAGGATAATTGCAATAACTGCGGCAATAACTTTACGGTTCTTTGGATTGAAAAAGCCCATAATTTCCTCCTTAACACCAACTCAATTCGATTTCTTCTGTATGCGCGTTATTTGAAAGCGGATCTCTCCTGTCATAATCAAACAACACCGCTTTGCCATTTCTGAATACTTCAATATATGCCGTTTTCGAAACTTTATTTTCTTTCCGATATTTCCAGACTACTGTCTCGAATGGTTTCTGATCAGACGCAAACTCCGGCCGCTTTTTCAGACGCTCTCTGAGATAAAGATCAAATACCATGTATTCTGATGTCTGTTCACATTCTATATCTGTTTTTTCCTGCAGGAATTCAAGAAGTATTTCATATCTTCTCATACGTGAATGTGAAATCTCACTGTATCCTTTTTCCTCATAAAATTCTCCAAGTTTTTCATAGAAAACAAAAGGATCCTCGAATTGAGGAATCAGATACTTAAGAGTATGCAGAAACTGACCACTGTTATAATAGACTTCTACCATGCTCTCAACCATCTTCAGTTTAAGGATTTCTTCATAAGTAAGCCATCTGGTAGAAAGTACTTCATATGGTTCTCTGTCTTTATAGAGTATATCATATCCCGGAGCTTCCTGATACATCAGTGAACCTTTAAGCACCTTAAGGAATCCCAGTTGAAGCTGATCAGGTTCCATTTTATATACTTCATTAAAAGAATGATGAAAACTGTCATAATCTTCCCATGGAAGACCTGCAATAAGATCAAGATGCTGATGTATATTACGAAAACTGTGCACTTTTGACACAGCTTTTCTTAATTTGTCCAGGTCCATATGTCTGTGAATAGCGCGAATTGTATCCTGATTGACAGATTGGACACCTATTTCTAACTGAATAAGACCCGGACGCATTTTTTCCATAAGTGCAAGCTCATCTTCTCTCAGAAGATCTGCTGAAACTTCAAAATGAAAATTTGTAATTCCATTATCGTGTTCCAGAATATAACTCCAGATTTCCATTGCATGCTCATGTTTGCAGTTAAATGTGCGGTCAACAAATTTCACCTGAGGAACCTTATTATCCAGGAAAAACTGAAGTTCTTTTTTTACAAGGGCAAGATCACGAAACCTGAGTTTTTTATCTACAGACGACAGACAATAGCTGCATGAAAAAGGACAGCCTCTGCTACTCTCATAATAAATAATCCTGTTTTCAAATTCTTTTAGATTTTTGTAGGCAAAAGGAATCTCACTGAGATTCATCAGTTCTCTCCAGCCGTTGTTTACAATTCTGTCTCCATCACGAAAAGCAATTCCCGAAATATCAGCAAGCTGTCCGTTTCCGTCTACATAAAATCTGGTCAGTTCAAAAAATGTTTTCTCTCCCTCTCCTATCATGATTCCCTTCATGTACGGTACATTTTCAAGGATTTTTACCGCATCATAGGAAACTTCCGGTCCCCCTGCCCAGAAAGCAGTATCCGGAAGTATTTTGTGAAGATCAGCCAGAAGTTCCTTTACAAAAGAAATATTCCATATATAGCAGGAAAAGCAGACAACGTCTGCTCTGCTGCTGTAAATGTCTTTAAGTATTTCATCTTTTGGCTGATTGATCGTATATTCCCTGAGCAGCACATGGTCTCCGTAAGAAGACGCATATGCTTTCAGATTATATACTGCAAGATTTGAATGTATATATTTTGCGTTACACGCTGCCAGTAATATTTTCATCCTGTTCTGCAGTCAAAACTGCTTAATCCTCCAGAAGTTTTTTCAATGTATCCTTTGGTGTAAGGCCAATAAGGCGCTGAACCTCTTTGCCGTCTTTAAATATAAGCAGTGTAGGAATACTCATGATTTTGAACTGCTGTGCAAGGCCAGGCTCCTGATCTACATCAATTTTACCTACATTATAGCCTTCCTGTGCCAGTTCTTCCACGATAGGTCCCTGTCTCATGCACGGGCCACACCATGTTGCCCAGAAATCAAGCAGTATCGGTTTCTGAGCCTGAAGAACCTCCTGTTCGAAATTGTCTGATGTTATTGTTTTTGCCATATCTAATTCTCCTTTTTTGTACTGATAACCAGTATTTCCCGTTTTTTAGAATTATCAGAGTGTATTTCTCTGACGGACATATCTGCCTGCACTTATACCTGCCATACTGCCTTCATAAACCGCTTTTGAAACCTGAAGCAGACCGCCAGTACAGTCACCTGCCGCAAACAGTCCTGGAATTGTCGATGCCATTTCTCTGTCTACTTTAATGTTACCCTTTTCGGTGAGTTCAGCTCCCATCTGACGGGCAATTTCTGTGCTTCCCGCTGTACCAAGTGCAACAAAAATACCATCTGCCGGATAAAAGGAATCTGCTTTTGTCCCTTCCTCCTGCGCAGTCAGATCATTCTCCACAAGAATTCCGGACACTCTGTCCGTTCCTTCTATTGACTGAATCTTCATAGTGTTTACACTGATTGATGATTTTTTGGAAAATTTCGGTTCTTTACCGTCTGTATAAATTGTCACACCTGCCGCAACATTACCCAGTGTTTCAGCCTCATGAAGTGCAAAATCACTGTTTCCAAGAACTGCAACTTCTTTTCCTCTGTAAAAAAACGCATCACAGACAGCACAGTAACTGACACCTTTTCCTTCAAACTTTCTGATTCCAGGAATCTTCGGTGCAGTTCGTTTACTGCCTGTTGCCAGAATTATACTGACTGTATCGTAATCACCACCTGTTGTTTTTACTGTGAATGTATCAAACCCTTCCACACCAAGTACCTGGGCATTTACGATACGTACGCCAAGGGCTTTTGCCTGTTCAATACCTCTTTCATACAGTTCCTGTCCTGAAAGAGGTTTTTCAAGGCCATAATAATTTTCAATTTTTTCAGCTTTTTCCAGAGAACCAATCCCATTATCTATTACCAGTGGTTTAAGATTACCTCTTGCGGTATACAGTGCCGCTGATATTCCGGCCGGTCCTGCACCAATGATTACTACATTTTCCATTCTGACCACCATGCAAATACTGAGTTACTGTTCACTCCGTTCGCAGTAACCTGGTTCTTTCCTTTCTTACCAGTCATCATATTACAATTATCAGGAATTGTCCAGACTGATTTCAGACGATCTCGTCAAGAGAACAGATTTCTATGCCCTCATCCTGCAGTGCTGCACGTATTTTCTCAACAAAAGCCAGAGCTTTTTCACCATCACCATGAACGCAGACAGAATCCGCCTGAATTGGAATATCTTTACCTGTGATTGCTGTGACTTTTTTCTCTTTTATCATACGTACTACACGGCTGATTGCCAGAGTTTCATCTGTGATCATTGCTCCTTCTTTTCTTCTGTTTACAAGAGTTCCGTCTTCTTCATATGCACGGTCGGCAAAAACTTCCAACGCTGTTCGAAGTCCCATATCCTTTGCCGCATGTGCAAGTTCTCCACCGGAAAGTGCCAGAACGATCAGTTCCTGATCAAATTCTTTAATTGCTTCACAGATGGCTTTTGACAGTTCATAGTCTTTTGCTGCCATATTATACAGGGCTCCATGCGGTTTGACATGCTGCATTTTCAGTCCATTTATCCTGCAGAATGCATCAAGCGCTCCCAGCTGATATAAAGTATATGCTTTTGCTTCTTCCTGAGAAACGCTTAAATTTCTTCTGCCAAATCCCATAAGATCCGGAAATCCCGGATGTGCTCCTACACGGATTCCTGCTTCTTTTGCCATTGCAAGAGTCTTGTTCATAACAACAGGATCAGATGCATGATATCCGCAGGCAACATTTGCAGATGTGATCATCGGTATGATCTTATCATCCATTCCGATGGTATATCTTCCAAAACTTTCTCCAAGGTCACTATTTAAATCTACACGAAACATCTGACTGCCTCCATTTATTTAAAATTGAAACTATTCAGTACTCTCACAGTTACCACCAGCCGAATAGTTACTTGATATGCATAATACTCTCAATAAATCCTGTATCTGCTTTTCCTTCACAGAATACCGGATTTTTCATAATCTGATACTGGAAATCAAGATTCGTTTCTACTCCTATGATCAGCATTTCGTCAAGTGCCGAACGCATTTTCTGAAGTGCCGCTTCTCTGTCCGGTGCATGGACGATTACTTTTGCGATCATGGAATCATATTCTGACGGAATTCGGTATCCCGTATAAAGTCCTGTATCCACTCTTACACCATTTCCTGACGGAAGATGCAGATGTTGTACAACACCCGGGCTGGGCATGAAATTTTTCTCCGGGATTTCTGCATTGATTCTGCATTCGATCGCATGTCCGCGAAGCTGAATATCTTCCTGTCTGAAACTCAGCGGTTCACCCATGGCAACACGTATCTGTTCAATAATAAGATCAGTACCTGTTACCATCTCTGTCACACCATGTTCTACCTGGATTCTGGTGTTCATTTCCATGAAGAAGAACTCACCTTTCGGACTCACGATAAATTCAATTGTTCCGGCATTTGTATATCCGACGGTTTTTGCTGCAAGGACCGCATATTCATTCATTTTCTGTCTTGTTTCGTCCGATATTGCAGGGGATGGTGATTCCTCGATCAGTTTCTGGTGATTTCTCTGAACAGAACAGTCTCTATCTCCAAGTGCAACAACATTCCCAAAATTATCTGCCATAATCTGGATTTCCACATGACGCGGATTTTCTACAAAACGTTCAATGTACATTGTATCATCACCAAACGCATTTGCTGACTCTCTCTGTGCCATATTGAACTGAAATTCAAATTCGTCTGCATCCTTTGCCACACGCATGCCTTTGCCGCCGCCTCCGGAAGATGCCTTGATCATTACAGGATATCCGATTTCTTTTGCTAGTTCCAGTCCTGTTTCAGAATCATATACAGGGTCTTTTGTTCCAGGAACAACCGGAACACCAGCTTCCATCATTGTCTTACGTGCATGAGATTTATTTCCCATACGGTCAATGACATCTGCATCCGGTCCAATAAAAGTAATTCCGTTTTCTTTACATTTACGAACAAATTCACTGTTTTCTGACAGGAAGCCAAATCCCGGATGGATAGCATCTGCACCCATATTTCTGGCAGCCTGGATGATACGGTCCATGTTCAGATAATTGTTCCTGGCCGGCCCCTCACCTATACAGATTCTCTGATCAGCCAGCTGTACATGAAGACTTTTTGCATCTTCTTTAGTATATACAGCTACACTGCGGATTCCTATATTACGGCATGCACGGATAATGCGGACTGCAATTTCTCCACGGTTGGCAATTAAGATTTTGTTAAACACGGCTCCAACCTCCCTCTGGTTCTTATAATTTCTTTACACGGAACAGCGGCTGTCCGTACTCAACTTTCTGCTCATTACTTACCAGTACGGCTTCAATTTCACAGTCAAAATCACTCTGGATCTCATTCATGAGTTTCATTGCTTCGAGAATACATACTGTCTGTCCGTTTTTGACCTGATCTCCTACCTTTACAAATGCAGGCACATCCGGTGCAGGTGCTGAATAGAAAGTACCTACGATCGGAGATGTAATAAATAATTTTTCTTCTTCCTCTTCAGCAGGAGCAGCAGTTTCTGTCTGAGCTGCCGGTGCAGGTCCTGCTGCCACTGGCATTCCGGCTGCAACAACAGGCGGATTGTCAAGTTTGCTCATTGTGATCTTCAGATCGCCCTCTTTCAGGGTAAATTCTGTTAGAGAAGAATTTTCGATAATTTTTACCAGTCCTTCAATCTTTTCTAAATCCATTTTGGTTTCTCCTTTTCTTAAGATCTTTCTTTATTCAAAAAGTTTCGTCAGTCTCTTGGCAACAAGTCTGCAGTCCAGAACTTCTTTACAGGGCTGATGAATTGTCTTGCGCATTGCATCCAGTTCGCTGACTTCTTCCAGATACAGTTTCTGCGCTTCTTCCACTGTAATCGCCTGGAAATGAATCTTATGATCTGTTTTTCTCTGTACAATTTTCGGGATATCTACAGATATTACAGTAGCTATCTTCGCATATCCGCCGGTTGTCTGTCTGTCGGACAGAAGAATGATTGGTTTTCCATGTGAAGGAACCTGAATGGAACCAAACGCAATACCATCTGAAATAATATCTGAAGTTTCCTTAGGTGCGATAAAAGCACCCTCAAGTCTACAGCCCATTCTGTCAAAATCACTGGTCACTGTATATTCATTACTTAAAAATGTCTCTATACCCTGTCTGCTGAAAACAGCATCCTGTGGTCCCATGATTACACGTACAGTTGCTTCATCCTGATCATAATCGTCGGGTTCCAGTTTCCTTGACAGGAAAAACGGCAGATATCTTCTCTTGATACGAAAACCGATATAATCTCCGGCCTCCAGTTTACGTCCTTTAAAGCCACCGATCTTACTCTTCATATTTGTACATCTGCTGCCCATTACAACCGGTATATCCAGATAACTGGAAAAAGCAATATATCCCCTGCTTCCGGTTCTTGCGCTGGCAAATTTCAGTATATCACCTTTATTTACATAAATTGCTGTATACATCGGTGCCGGATCTCCATTGATTTTCGGCTGAAAATCACCACCGGTAATTGCTATGATCGTGGCTGATGTAAATTCAAGTGTCGGTCCTATCAGTGTGAATTCCAGAACAGCCTCATTCTCAGGATTATCCAGAAGAAGATTGGCGATTTTGAAAGCACGGACATCCATAACTCCTGCCACAGAAAATCCCTGGCTCTGATAACCGGTCCTTCCAAGATCCTGAACCGTCGTCAGCATTCCGCCTTTTAATATACGAATTCCCATTTTACACCTCTCCTTCGTGAACCACGCACTGATATTCTCCCCGGTCTACGGCTTCTTTTATGCGCTTATATTCTTTCTCATCCACCGGAACAAATCTTATATAATCTCCGGCTTCTACCAGAATCGGTACTTCTCTTTCCGGATCATAGGTCTTAACAGGTGTCATACCCATCAGCTGCCATCCTCCGGGAGAATCAAGAGGATAAATTCCTGTCTGTGAACCTCCGATTCCCACACTGCCTGCATTGATCTTAATTCTCGGATTTGCCAGACGTGGTGTATGAAGTCTTTCATCCAGGCCGCCCAGATAACAGAAGCCCGGAAGAAAACCCAACATATAAATCAGATAGTCTCTGGAAGAATGAAGTTTGATAACTTCCTCTTCAGAAAGTCCGGCATGTTCTGCAATATTAGCAATATCCGGCCCATATTCGCCGCCATAGCATACAGGAATTTCAAATATTCTTTTTTTCTGTTCTCCCGCTCTGATTTCCAGCTTCAGAAGCGCCTGCATCCTCTCACTGATCTCACCATAGGAAATGACTCTGGGGTCATAATTGATCAGAAGTGAACAAAATGCGGGAATCACATCTACAACACCTTCAATATGCTGCTCTTTCATCATCTGAACTGTAGCAGATATTTTGCGGTTGATTTCCGGACTGATCTCCTTTCCGAATTCGATCAGAATAGAGGAATCCCCTGCTGTCAAAATTCTGATATTGTCCATTTTGTTTTTCTCCTCCTTAATACACAATGTATGTATATCAGAAAAAGGTGCAATCCATCGCTGGTTACACCTTTTTCTTCATTTTAGAACAAACTTCCCAGATTGTTTACGAATGTTGTGATTCCCAGATAAGCGGAAAGAATTACAACAATGATTCCAAGAATAAGAAGCCATGTCGGGTGATGATAATTTTCACCCATAATTGATTTTTTCTTTGAAGCAATAAGGCAGATTCCCAGTGTAATCGGAAGGATCAGTCCATTTAATGCACCTGCAATAACAAGCAGTGTTGCAGGACTTCCCATAATAAACATTACAAGAGTTGATACTGCAATAAAGCCGATGATCACTTTGTTTTCATTTTCTGCGATTACCGGATGGAAAGTCTTCAGGAATGAAACTGATGTATACGCAGCTCCGATAATAGAGGTGATTGCTGCACACAGAAGTACAAGTCCTGCGAAACGATATCCGATTTGTCCTGCTCCCTGTTTAAAAGCATCTGCAGCCGGATTAGCGGCATCAAGTGTAACACCTTTTACAACAACTCCAAGTACCGCCAGGAAAAGGAAAATACGAACAATAGTTGCAATTCCGATACCCATTACCGAACTCTTATTAATTTCTTTAAGATTTTTTTCTCCTGTAATTCCAGCGTCAATAAGACGGTGTGCACCTGCAAAAGTAATATAACCTCCAACAGTTCCTCCAAGCAGTGTAATGATTGCCGGGAAAAGAGCTGTGGCTCCCGCCTCAGGTACAAAAGTATTTTTGATTGCGGAACCTACCGGCGGTTTTACTACAATGATAACAATAAAGATAACAACGATCATGATCGCACCAAGAATCTTGGTAAGTGTATCCATTGCACCTTTTGCATTCTTGGATAAAAATACAAGAATCGCAAGAACACCTGCAAGTATGTATCCTGCTTTTGTAGGTATTCCAAGGAGTGTATTAAATCCAAGCGCTCCTCCGCCTACATTTCCGATATTGAAAACAAGACCGCCAAGAACTACCATAAAGGATACAAGATATCCCAGACCCGGAAGAACTTTATTTGCCACTTCCTGTCCACGAAGGCCTGATACACACAATACCCTCCAGATATTCATCTGTGCAACTGCTGCCAGAATGATAGATACAAGAATTACAAATCCAAAACTTGCCTGATAATCACTGGTGAACTTGGACGTCTGTGTCAGAAATCCTGGGCCAATTGCTGAGGTTGCCATTAGGAATGCCGCACCTAAAAGCGCACCTCCATGTTTTTTGTTGTCACTCATCTACATCCTCTCCCTTCGGTTATAGTAAAGGCACCCTGCATTTGCAGAGTGCCCCTTCGCTTAACTGCAAATCTATTATATCATATTTTCAATTTAACAACAAGAAGATATTTTTCAGTCGATTCAATAAATTTCTTGTCATTGTGAATATTTACTTTATTCCTCTGCTACGCTACTTTGTTGTTTTTCCTGTTTTTTACAATTTTTACGCTTATAATTACGCAAATTATGGTATATTAAGAAAAAGACTTGTTAAGGAGTTTATCTTATTATGAGAAGTTTTGAATATTTTACCCCTACGAGGGTTTCTTTTGGAAAAGATACACATTTACAGGCAGGTACTGCAGTAAAGGAACTTGGCTGCAAAAAAGTCCTGATTCATTATGGCAGTCACAGCGCTGTTGAAAACGGACTCATTGATGCGATCAGCAGATCACTTTCTGATGAAGGCATTGATTTTGTCACTCTTGGCGGTGTTATCCCCAATCCACGTCTCTCAAAAGTCCGCGAGGGAATCCAGCTGTGTCAGCAGGAAAATGTTGATTTTATTCTTGCTGTAGGCGGAGGAAGTGTCATTGATTCCAGCAAAGCCATCGGCTATGGTGTTGCCAATCCCGAAACAGACGTATGGAATTTCTTTCTTCGCACAAAAACACCCACTGCCTGTCTTCCTGTAGGCGCAATTCCCACAATAGCTGCTTCCGGAAGTGAAATGAGCGGTTCCTGCGTCATTACCAATGAAGAAGGATGGCTTAAAAGAAGTACAGCGCGAAGTAATCTCTGCCGCCCGAAATTTGCACTTATGAATCCGCGTCTTACGTATACCCTTTCGCAGTACCAGACAGAAAGTGGCTGTGTGGACATTCTGATGCATACAATGGAACGTTACTTTGTCAATATTGAGACAATGGAGATCACAGACAGCATCAGCGAATCTCTGATGCAGACTGTAATATATAACGCCCGGATACTCTTGAAAGAACCCGGAAATTACAATGCACGTGCAGAAGTAATGTGGGCAGGAAGCCTTTCACATAACGGTCTTACAGGATGCGGAACCGGTGGCGGTGACTGGGCATGTCATCAGCTTGAGCACGAACTGGGTGGTCTTTATGACGTTGCTCACGGTGCCGGACTGGCTGCCATCTGGGGAAGCTGGGCAAGATATGTTTATCAGTCTAATCCCGAACGTTTTGCTCAGTTTGCTGCAAATGTATTTGATATTCCGTGCAGTATTGATTTTGAAAAAACAGCACTTGCAGGCATCGAAGCTATGGAAGACTTTTTGCGTTCCGTTAATATGCCGACAAATCTTCATGATCTCGGCCTTGATCTCAATGATCAGCAGATTCATGATCTCGCTTTCCGGTGCAGTTTCGAAGACACACGGACTATCGGTGTATTTAAGCAGTTAAATATGAAAGATATGGAAAAAATCTATCAAATGGCTTCAAGATAAACAAAAACCTTTCAGTACCATCCCGGTATTGAAAGGTTTTATTTATCCGTTCCGTACACAGTGTCAAATATTTTACTGAATCAGGTATACATCTGTATAATATACACCTTTTGCCTCTCCTTCAGCATGCGTTGCCACATAAATGTCAATACAGTTTGTCTTGATCGCACCTCCACAGTCTTCTGCAACATACACCTGTCCATTAATCACTACTTTACTTCCATATGGTATCTGAGACGGATCAACTGCAATTGTATGATTCGTTGTCGCTATAACTCCTGTAGACGTAATTCCATTTGACCACGGTCCACAGCAGATACTACAAGGACAATAATGTGTGATCTTGAACTTGCCAAGCGGTTTCAGGGAAGCATCAGAGGAAGCTGCAACCGGTGTTCCGATCTGAACCCCATTTTCTTCTGAAACTGTGCCGCCTGCTTCGATCGCATCTGCGAAAACACCTTCACCCGAACTTTTATGAACTGTACCGGCGTTTTCTTTTTTATCAATTGTATCTTCCGAAGCTGAATCTGCTTCCGGAAGATTTAGGACACTTGTGGGTATATATCCTTCCTGGCTGCTTCCGTCACTGGCCTGATACTCAATCCTGCTCCATCCGCCATTCACTGTTCCGGTTCTTTTAACCTGGTCAAGTTCAATAACTTCTCCGACAACTTCTCCATCTTTTCTTCCCGGAAAATCCAGTATATCACAGTCAGACTTCACCTCTACCTCATCTTCCACCGATGTGATCTGGATATCCTCACTCAACATCTGATTCTGTATGTATCCATTGACTTTTCCATCACTGCTGTCGTAAGACACCTTACTCCAGCCATTATCACAGACACCGTTTCTCTGTACCTGATTTCCTAGTGTAAGTTCTTCAAGTACTTCACCATTATCACCCGGTACAGTATATATATCAGCCGTTCTGGAAGTAACATACAGTGTTTCCTGCTGTGCAGCCACTTTGACCGTATTTCCACTGCCATCTTCAGTTTCAAAAGTCTGAATCGTCTTGTTCTCTTTCTGTGCATTTTCAACTACTGTTTCATAATCCAGAACAGCACCATATGCATTCACCGACTGACTCAGTAATGCAATACTCAAAACCACTGTTCCTATTTTAAATTTCACTGAATGCCACCTCGTCTCTTTTTTAATCCTGTTACTGTTCATATATTTTTCAACCATGCTATCTATAAATTGTTTCGTGCAATGCACGCCCACAATTTTACCCTGGTACCACCCACTGCTTATTGCTTTTTGCAATTGAAGCGGGGGGACTTACTTGGTTCGGTAAAAATATTGTAGCACAGGAAATAAACGAATTCCAATTATACACAGATTTTTCACTGTTTTTTTATGAAATAAAAAAAATCGAAAAAAAATCAAAAAAACATTTGACAACAGCAATTTCATCTGGTATAGTATGAATTGTCGCTGAGGTAAACACCTCAACAAAACAAATGCGATAGTGGCGTAGTTGGTAACGTGCGACCTTGCCAAGGTCGAGACCGCGGGTTCGAGCCCCGTCTATCGCTCTTAAGAATCAGGATTATTCCTGATTCTTTTTTATTCTGCAAACCATCTCTACTAATAGCAGTTCCCCAAAAACATTGATTTTATCTTTTCTAACGAATTATATTTCTATTTTATCCAATACACAGAAAACCTGGTGTATGTTATCATGTTGAAAACATACACCAGGTTTTCGTGAATTAAATAATAAATCAATGATGGAACAATCTGATGCCGGTAAATGCCATTACCATTCCATACTTATTACATGTCTCAATAACTGCATCATCTCTTACAGATCCACCTGGCTGAGCAATATATTCCACGCCGCTCTTATGCGCACGTTCAATATTATCACTGAAAGGGAAGAACGCATCAGAACCAAGTGTAACCTCTGTCATCTGATCCAGCCATGCTCTTTTCGCTTCTTTTGTAAATACAGCCGGTTTCTCCGTAAATGTATTTTCCCATACGCCATCAGCAAGAACATCCATATATTCATCTCCGATATAAACATCAATAGCATTGTCACGCTCTGCTCTGCTGATAGTATCCTTAAATGGAAGATTCAGAACCTGCGGACTCTGACGAAGGAACCAGTTATCAGCCTTCTGGCCTGCCAGTCTTGTACAGTGAACACGAGACTGCTGTCCTGCACCCACACCGATTGCCTGTCCGTTTTTGACATAACATACGGAGTTAGACTGTGTATATTTCAGAATAATCAGAGAAACTTTCATATCTCTCTTTGCTTCTTCACTAAGATCTTTATTATCTGTTACAATATTTGAGATCAGTTCATCATCAATAGCAAGTTCCTGACGCCCCTGTTCAAAAGTGACTCCAAATACCTGTTTATGTTCCAGCTGAGCCGGTACATATTCAGGATCAATCTCAATCACATTGTAGTTTCCTTTTTTCTTCTGTTTCAGGATTTCAAGTGCCTCTTCCGTATATCCAGGTGCAATAACGCCATCAGAAACTTCTCTCTTGATGAGCATTGCCGTATCTTTGTCGCATACATCTGACAAAGAAATAAAATCGCCAAAAGAAGACATACGGTCTGCGCCTCTGGCTCTTGCATAAGCACATGCAAGTGGAGAAAACTCCTTCCAGTTCATATCATCTACCCAGTAGATCTTTGCAAGTGTTTCTGTAAGAGGCAGTCCTATTGCAGCTCCTGCAGGAGAAACATGTTTAAAAGAAGTTGCGGCCGGAAGTCCGGTAGCTTTTTTCAGATCACGCACAAGCTGCCAGCCATTAAATGCATCCAGGAAATTGATATATCCAGGTTTTCCGCTCAGAACTTTAATTGGAAGTTCTCCATTATCCTCCATATAAATTCTGGACGGTTTCTGATTCGGATTGCAGCCATATTTTAACTGAAGTTCTTTCATTTCTCTTTCCCCCTTAGCAGTTCTTATTTATGATAGTTGTTTCATATTTTCCAGTTTCAATATCAATATAACGTACAAAAAGAGAAACCTTATTGTCCTCGTTCAGATTATTCCAGAGCAGTTCTGCAAACTCGTGCATATCATTCGGAATATCAACCAGTTTTGGTTCTCCCTCAAAACTCGGAAGTGGATTTCCATCACATTTATATGTATGGATAAAACGTCCCTCTCCAGGAATTGCATTTTCATATGCATATGTATAGCGGAGACATGCATCTGGATTCCCATTGTTGCTCTTGAGAATTGACATTGCATAACTGTATTTTCCATTTTCAATATGCATTACACCAGAAATACGTGGTGTATAATTCGGTCCATCCGGTTCAAATTCACGGCTTCTTAAAGACTGTTCAAATGTCAGCTGACGGTCAAGGCCTTCATAAATTGTATCTGTCTGATCTCCGTTTGTTACGATGGTTTTATTTCCAAGGACTCTTACCGGTGCATAAATGATAAGACTTGGATCAGTAAGTTTTGACGGGTCAAATGCCTCTGTGCGGATTCCCTCTCCTTCTGTTACAAAAACACGGTTTCTGCTGTTTTCGCTGCGTCCCATGATAAAATATGCAGTTACTGCTTTTGTTCCGTCAGCAGAACGTCCGATGATGATTCCTCTTCCGGGATAAGAATTTTTTTTCAGTTCCTGTTCCAGTGAAATTTTTTCCATGATCATTCTCCTTTTTGCACTTTATTGTATTGGAATGCACTACCTCGATTTGAATACAGAAAGTCTGCCACCGGCAGCCTTTCTTGCATACTTTGGCATACAGAAAATCTGCCACTGACAGCTTCTCTTGTATACTTTGGCATCAAAAAACCGCCTGGGTAGTCTGTCATTCAGGCTGCCCAGGCGGTCGGCTTTTCACTTACTGCACTCCCTGTAGGTAATTCCTACTTTCCGCCAGTCATGCAGTCGTTATCTATACTTTACAATACTTTATTTTAATTTTCAAGGGAAAAATTATTTATCGTCTACGCTGTAGTTCGGAGCCTCTTTTGTGATATGGATATCATGCGGATGAGACTCTTTAAGAGATGCAGCGGAAATCTTAATAAATCTTCCGGTTGTTTTCAGCGTTTCGATGTTCTCTGCTCCACAATATCCCATACCGGAACGGAGACCACCTATAAGCTGGAAAATAGTATCTTCAATATGACCTTTATAAGCCACACGGCCTTCAACACCTTCAGGAACAAGTTTCTTCGCATTTTCCTGGAAGTAACGGTCTTTGCTGCCGTTTTCCATGGCTGCGATGGATCCCATTCCACGGTAAACTTTGTATTTACGTCCCTGATATAATTCAAATGTTCCCGGGCTTTCATCACATCCGGCGAACATGCTTCCCATCATACAAACATTTGCTCCTGCTGCAATTGCTTTTGTAACATCTCCGGAATATTTAATTCCACCATCTGCGATGATCGGGATTCCGAAGCGGTTTGCAACTTCATAACAGTCCATTACTGCTGTAATCTGCGGCACACCAATACCTGCAACCACACGTGTTGTACAGATAGATCCAGGTCCGATACCAACTTTAACAGCATCCACACCTGCATCAATAAGAGCCTTTGTAGCAGCTCCTGTAGCAACGTTACCTGCAATAACCTGAAGATCCGGATACACATCTTTGATCTGACGGACAGCCTTAAGAATGTTCTCAGAATGACCATGTGCAGAATCAATAACAATAACATCGACATTTGCATTCACAAGTGCTTCCACACGTGCAAGAACATTGGAAGTAATTCCAACAGCCGCACCACAGAGAAGTCTTCCCTGAGCATCTTTTGCTGCCAGCGGATATTTGATCTGTTTTTCAATATCCTTAATGGTGATCAGACCTTTTAAATTAAAATCATCATCTACAATGGGTAATTTTTCTTTACGGGATTTTGCGAGAATTTTCTTTGCTTCTTCAAGTGTGATTCCCTCTTTTGCGGTAATCAGACCCTCGGAAGTCATACATTCTCTGATTTTTTTACTGAAATCTGTTTCGAATTTAAGATCACGGTTGGTGATGATACCGACAAGTTTCCGGCCTTCTGTGATCGGCACACCGGAAATACGGAATTTAGCCATCAGATTATTTGCATCTTCAAGAGTATTGTCTGCGGATAAAAAGAATGGATCTGTAATAACACCGTTCTCAGAACGTTTTACTTTATCTACCTCTTCTGCCTGCGCCTCAATAGACATGTTCTTATGGATAATACCAATACCACCCTGTCTCGCCATTGCGATTGCCATACGATGTTCGGTAACTGTATCCATACCTGCGCTCATCATAGGAATGTTAAGTTTGATTTTTTTTGTTAAATACGTTGTCACATCTACCTGATTCGGAATTACTTTTGAATACGCCGGAACTAACAGAACGTCATCAAATGTAATACCTTCACCGATGATAGTACCCATTGCATTTCCTCCCTTGTATTGTTTAATATAAGATTTGTAGCCTAGTGTAACAAAAATAAGTTACAGTGTCAATCCAAAAAAACTTTGCCAGGTGCTGAATTTTTGATAGCCTGTATCATATGTTCGTCCGGTTCGATAATGATTCTGCAGTTTTCATTTTCGGATTTTATTATAACAGCAAAGCGTCTGTGAGACGGATCTCCTGATGAATAATCCAGCGTTTTCAGCTTTGTATTTCCGTTATAATAGTCCATTCGATGAGAATTCAGTGGTGCGATCAGATCGGCCTCCCTGATATCCAGTGATTTCACTTTTTTTCGTTTGGACTTTGCCATAACTGCATCAATATCAAGTTCCCCATTTACAAAAAGATATTCATATTCCATATCTGTCTTCGGAATGATGAAATAGCAGGCTACCGCAAGTGCAACCGCAACTATAAGCAGAAGCGGGATCATAAAAAGACCTGCTGCCGCAAAAAGTACTGTCAGTGCAATCAGGCCGTATCTTATCACTGCGTCCTTTGTCGTCGGCTGTTTTTTTACCAGATATTCTGAGTACAGATCACCCATAAATCTTCCTCCTTTGAGATTAATTTTATATATTTTATCATAAAAAAGGTCAGCGTCTATAAGACGCCAACCTTTTTGGAGTCTGATTCTGTCACAAAAGCGTGATTACATCATTCCCATGCCCTGTCCGCCAGCAGGCATTGCAGGGGTATCTTCTTTGATTGTTGCTACTACGGATTCAGTTGTAAGTAATGTAGAAGCTACACTTGTTGCATTCTGAAGAGCACTTCTTGTTACTTTTGCAGGATCAAGGATTCCTGCACCAACCATATCAACATATTTTTCATTCAGAGCATCAAATCCGATTCCTGGTTCAGATTCTCTTACTTTGTTGATAATTACAGAACCTTCCAGACCTGCATTTGCAGAAATATGGAATAAAGGAGCTTCCAGAGCTTTCAGGATAACATTTGCACCTGTCTTCTCATCACCCTCCAGAGTAGCTGCCAGTTCAGCAACCTTCTTGGACGCATGGATATAAGCAGATCCGCCACCTGCGATGATACCTTCTTCTACAGCTGCTCGTGTAGCTGCAAGAGCATCTTCCAGACGAAGTTTTGCTTCTTTCATTTCTGTTTCAGTTGCAGCACCAACACGGATAACAGCTACGCCACCAGCCAGTTTTGCAAGTCTTTCCTGTAATTTTTCTCTGTCGAAGTCAGATTTTGTTTCTTCGATCTGTCCACGGATCTGACCAACACGATCAGAAATTGCTTTCTTGTCACCAAGACCGTCAACGATAACTGTATTTTCTTTTGTAACTTTGACAGATTTAGCACGGCCAAGCTGAGCCATTGTAGCTTCTTTAAGTTCAAGACCAACTTCTTCGGAAATAACCTGGCCACCTGTAAGGATTGCGATATCCTGAAGCATTTCTTTTCTTCTGTCACCATATCCAGGAGCTTTGACAGCTACAACCTGGAAAGTACCTCTTAATTTGTTTACGATCAGAGTTGTAAGTGCTTCTCCTTCAACATCTTCTGCGATAATAAGAAGTTTTGCACCTGCCTGAACAACCTGCTCCAGTAATGGAAGGATTTCCTGAATATTGCTGATCTTCTTGTCTGTGATCAAAATATATGGATCTTCCAGAGTTGCTTCCATTTTTTCCATATCTGTGGACATATATGCAGAAAGATATCCACGATCAAACTGCATACCTTCTACCAGATCCAGTTCTGTATGCATTGTTTTTGATTCTTCTACTGTGATAACACCGTCATTGGAAACTTTTTCCATAGCATCTGCAACCAGCTGTCCAACTTCTTCGTCACTTGCGGAGATAGCTGCAACATTTGCGATCTGTGCTTTGCCACTGATCTTCTGGCTCATTTCCTTGATTGCTTCTACAGCTGTATCTGTAGCCTTTTTCATTCCTTTACGAAGGATGATCGGGTTAGCACCTGCTGCAAGGTTTTTCATTCCTTCATGAACCATTGCCTGTGCAAGTACTGTAGCTGTTGTGGTACCATCACCTGCTACATCGTTAGTCTTGGATGCAACTTCTCTGATCAGCTGAGCACCCATATTTTCAAATCTGTCTTCCAGTTCGATTTCTTTTGCGATTGTAACACCATCATTAGTGATGAGTGGAGCACCAAAAGATTTGTCAAGAACTACGTTTCTTCCTTTTGGTCCGATTGTTACTCTTACTGTATCTGCAAGTTTGTTAACACCGCTCTCCAGTGCTGCTCTTGCTTCTGCGCCGAATTTAATTTCTTTTGCCATGATTATTTACCTCCTGTTATTCAACTACAGCTAAAATGTCATTCTGTTTTACGATAATATATTCTTCACCGTCAAGTTTAACTTCTGTTCCTGCATATTTAGAATAGATAACCTTGTCGCCGACTTTGACTTCCATTTTTACTTCTTTGCCATCAACAACTCCACCAGGACCTACAGCAATAACTTCTGCCTGCTGAGGTTTTTCCTGAGCCTGGCCAGGAAGTACAATACCGGATTTTGTTGTTTCTTCTGCTTCTAACTGTTTTAATACTACTCTGTCACCTAAAGGTACTAATTTCATGATCTATTATCCTCCTTTATTCACTGTCTTAGGAATTACTAGCACTCATTTTCTATGAGTGCTAATCACTGTCCTTATATTATTGAATTTGGTTGTTTTCTGCAACTCTTTTAATTTGTGTTAATTTCATATATACCTTTTCTTATCTTGCTTTTTCTTTCATTTTCTATCATTTTCTCATTTTCTGTTTTTTCAGATTATTTTTAGGTTCAAATCTGAATGCGTCAGATTATGACCCAACATGTAATAGGAACATTACGGAGTAATTTGCTATTACGTCAAAAAAGCTCCTCCCTTACAGGAAAGAGCTTTTGTATTTTTATTTATCAGACCTTTTTGTTTCTCTGCGCTTTAATTTCTTCCAGTTCATCAAAGATCACTTCGTTCAGAACTTTAATATAGGTTCCTTTCATACCGGAAGAACGCGATTCAATAACACCTGCACTTTCAAATTTACGCAGTGCATTTACAATTACGGATCTGGTGATTCCAACTCTGTCGGCAATCTTACTTGCCACAAGAATACCCTCTTCCCCGTCAAGCTCATCAAAAATATGGATGATTGCTTCAAGTTCTGAGAATGAGAGAGTATTAAATGCCGACTTGACAACTTGCTGCTTACGGTCTTCTTCTGCATTTTCTTCATGTACAGCCCGCATCATTTCCAATCCGACAACGGTTGTTCCGTATTCACTGACAATAATATCCTCAATATCATAAGGTTTGTCATTGCGGTACATAAATACTGTTCCGAGACGTTCCCCTGCAATGTCAATTGGATTGATGATCCCCTGACATCTGCTGTCTACATGTTCAAATCCAAGTGTCTGAAGATTAACATTTTCTTTTGTGGAAAGGACTCCCAGAAAGCGTTCATTCAGTAAAGAATCCACATGTCCGCCAACTTTGTCTTCGATCAGTTCTGTGATTTCATCTACACCCGGACATAAACTGATGCCCAGCACTTTTCCCTTCTTGCTTAATACCAGAATATTAGAACTTAATGTGTCCATCAAAACCTGGCAGATGTCGTTAAAAACCACTTTACTGGAACTGCTATTGTGTAAAAGTTTGTTTATTTTTCTTGTTTTATCCAACAGTTGTACGCTCATCTCGGCCTCCTTCTCTATCTTCATATCTAAATGTTCTTTATAGAGATAATATTACACGCTTTTCTGGTAAAATACAAGATATTTTTATATTATTTTCAATTTTATTGACATTTTCTGAAAATTCATCACTATTCACAGCAACTCAGTCTTCTTTTGGTTTTTGTTCTACATAACCACATGTTGTCTGACTGCATGCAAGTTTATTTCCCTTTTCAACCATGTAACTTCCACAGACAGGACATTTTTTGTTGGATGGCTTTTGCCAGGACATGAAATCACATTCCGGGTTATCCACACAGCCGTAATATTTTCTTCCCTTCTGAGTCTTTTTCATTACAACATCTTTTCCACATTTCGGACATGAAACACCTATTTTTTCGTAATATGGTTTTGTATTACGACATTCCGGGAAGCCCGGACATGCAAGGAATCTTCCATGTGGGCCATATTTAATGACCATATTTCTTCCACAGACATCGCAGATCTCATCAGTAACTTCATCCTGTATATCTACTTTTTCAAGTTCTTTTTCAGCCGCATCTACATCTCGCTTAAGATCAGGATAGAAATTCCGTACAACTGTCTTCCACTGTACCGAGCCTTCTTCTACACAGTCAAGGAGTCCCTCCATCATTGCAGTGAAGCGGACATCCACAATGCTTGGAAATGCCTGTTTCATAATATTATTAACGACCTCTCCAAGTTCCGTTACATAAAGATTCTTCTGTTCCTTTGATACATAACGACGGCTGATAATTGTAGTAATTGTCGGCGCATACGTACTCGGACGTCCGATTCCCTGTTCCTCAAGAGTTTTTACCAGAGATGCTTCTGTATAATGAGCCGGTGGCTGTGTAAAGTGCTGTTCCGGTTTCAGTTCTTTAAGTTCCAGTTTTATTCCCTTTTCAAGACTCTGACTGAGAACATTACCTTTTTTGTTGTCCTCTTCCTGTGTATATACAGACATAAATCCGTCAAATACGATTTTAGAAGCTGCAACTGTAAAATTATATTCTCCTGCACCGATTTTCACAGAAGTTGTCTCGTATTTTGCAGCAGCCATCCTGCTGGCTGCAAAACGTTTCCAGATAAGCTGATACAGACGGAACTGATCTCTTGAAAGAGATTCCTTGATCATTACAGGAGTTCTGCTTATGTCTGTAGGACGAATTGCCTCATGTGCATCCTGAATCTTCTGATCCTTCTTAACAGTCTTATCACTGTCTGAAACATAAACTTCCCCGTACTGTCCTCCGATATATTCTCTGGCAGCCTGATCTGCTTCATGTGAAATACGGGTGGAATCTGTACGCAGATAAGTGATTACACCGACTGTGCCGTTTCCTTTAATATCCACGCCTTCATAAAGCTGCTGCGCAAGACGCATCGTCTTCTGTGTAGAAAAATTCAGTGTCTTAGCTGCCTCCTGCTGCAGTGTACTGGTTGTAAAAGGAAGGGGGGCATTTTTGATACGCTCACCTTTACGCACCTCAGTGATCTCATACTCTTCATCCTGAAGTTTTGTCAGAAGTTCATCCATTTCTTTTTTGTTATGGATTGGAATCTTTTTGTCTGTTCCGTAAAATTTCGCAAGAAGAGGCTTCTTTTCACCTTTTACCTTAAATTCTCCTTCCAGACTCCAGTATTCTTCAGGAATAAAGGAATTAATTTCATCCTCTCTGTCACAGATGATCCTGAGTGCAACAGACTGTACACGGCCGGCGCTTAACCCTCGTTTAACCTTCGCCCACAAAAGCGGACTGATCGTATAACCAACCATACGGTCCAGCATTCTTCTTGCCTGCTGTGCATCTACAAGATTCATATTCAGCTGTCTTGGCTGTTTGATAGAGTTCTTCACCGCAGTTTTGGTGATCTCATTAAAAGTGATCCTGCTCATTTTGTCAGGATTTTCTTTCAGAGCCTGCATAAGGTGCCAGGAAATAGCTTCTCCCTCACGGTCGGGGTCAGTTGCGAGATAAATTTTATCTGCTTTTTTTGCTGCTTTACGTAGATTTGCAAGCAGTTCGCCCTTTCCTCTTATTGTTATATATTTAGGCTCGAAATCATTTTCTACATCAATTCCAAACTGACTCTTCGGAAAATCCCTTACATGTCCGTTCGACGCCTGTACATCATAATTGCTCCCAAGAAACTTTTTGATGGTTTTTACTTTAGCAGGTGATTCCACTATCACCAGATATTTCGCCATGTTAACTCTCCTATTTCTGATAAAATCGGCGGGAATTCTGTTATCAGCTACTCTTTATATAATTATGCCGGCCGACCTCCCGCGCCAGTCCCGACAATGTTAATTCCAGTAACAGGTTTCCCATTTTCTGCGCTGAAATGCCTGTTTTCCGGATCAGATAATCAACTGATTTTGGTCGTAAATCGAGACAACTATACACCAATTTTAAATCCCTTGCAAGTCCTAAGTGTTTTTTTTCATCTGATTTTACGTTATTTTCATAATTAATTCCCAATTCCTCCAATAGTATCTCTGGAGTATATGCAATTCCCGCCCCGTCATAAATAAGCTTGTTACAGCCTCTGCTCAACTCTTCGTTTACAGGTCCAGGAACTGCAAAGACAGTTTTTCCCTGTTCCAGTGCCCATTGTGCAGTAATAAGAGAGCCACTGTTTTCACGGGCTTCAACAATCAGCACCAGATCTGCCAGCCCGCTGATAATTCTGTTTCTTGCAGGAAAAAAATAATTTCTTGCCCTTGTTCCTGCCGGATATTCACTTATAATACCTCCACTATCGTTCTGTATCCTCTGATAAAGATTTCTGTTTCCGGCAGGATAACAGATATCTACTCCATTTGCCAGAATCGCATATGTCGGTGTTTTTCCTTCCAGTGCACCTTTATGTGCTTCTGCATCTATGCCATAAGCCATTCCACTGATAATCTGTACACCCGCACTGCTCAGGGTTTTTGCAAATTGAAATGCCTGTATTCTTCCATATGTACTGCATGCTCTTGCTCCCACAATCGCCACAGAAGATTTTTCCTCCTTTGGAAGCTGCCCTTTTATATAAAGAGCTTCCGGCATATCTGGATATGCTTTCAGTTTTTGGGGGTAGTCTTTATGCTCTTTTGGTACTTTCCGAATCATTTCCATCATTTTTTCTTCCATATAAAATACCTCATTTGAATCAGGTTTGCTTTTTACTATTTCCAGTATTTTTTATCAAACGCCCGATACGACAGTGCCTCTCCTATATGATCCTTTTTTATTATTTCAGATCCTTCCATATCTGCAATTGTTCTTCCTACTTTCAGCAGCCGGTGATAAGCCCGTGCACTGAAAGGCATATGTTCAAATGCTATCTTCAGGAGATTTTCTGCTTCCTGATTAAGGTGGCAGAATTTTTCGATCTGTTTTCCTCTCATTTCTCCGTTAAACTGTATTTTTTCTTCTTTGTACCGTTCTTTCTGTATCTGCTGCACCCTCTCCACTCTCGCACGTATTGTCTCTGTATTTTCCCCTCTTGAAACACTGCTCAGTCCCTCATAACTTACAGGCGATACTTCTGCGCACAGATCCAGGCGATCCAGAAGGGGCTGGCTTATCCTGCCCAGATACTGCGAAACCTGCAAAGGAGTACACCTGCACAGATTCATATTCGGATACTGTCCACATGGGCAGGGGTTCATTGCTGCACAAAGTATAAAATCTGCCGGAAAATCATATGTTCCACTTACTCTCGAAATATGAATAACTTTGTCCTCTAATGGCTGTCTCAGAATCTCAAGGCTGCGTCTGGAAAATTCCGGCATCTCATCCAGAAACAGCACACCTCTGTGTGCCAGTGTGATCTCACCCGGTCTGGGATTTTTGCCACCTCCTGCAAGAGCCTGTGCCGAACATGTATGATGGGGGCTTCTGAAAGGCCGGTTTCGGATAAGCGGATCTGTTGGAGATATCAGGCCTGCTATACTGTATATCTTTGTCAGTTCCAGGCCTTCTTCAAAAGTCAGCGGCGGCATAATTCCCGGTATTCTCCTGGCAACCATCGTCTTTCCTGCTCCCGGAGGTCCGATCATCAGGAGATTATGAAATCCGCTCACAGCGATTTCCACAGCTCTTTTAAGACTCTCCTGCCCTTTTATATCGCTGAAATCCAGATTTTCTTTCCCGGGTTCTGATACCTCCTCCCCCTCACTCCACTGATATGTCTCCGGTCTCCGGATATATTCCATCATTTCAATTAAGTTTTTTACCCCTATGACTTTCATATCTGTAACAAGCCTTGCTTCCCTCAGATTTCCATAAGGCACCATACAGAACCGGCATTTTTCTTCTCTCGCCCTGATAACCATGGGCAGGATCCCTGATATCGCATGAATTTCTCCATTGAGACTTAGTTCTCCGGCCATCATCACACCCTCCAGCTGCTGCGCATTCAATATTTCTGCTGCCGCAAGAACTGCCGCTGCGAGAGGAAGGTCAAAGCCTGCCCCCTGCTTCCTGATATCGGCAGGAGCAAAATTTACAGTAATACGCTTGGGCGGCAGAGCTATCCCGTTATTTCTGAGTGCAGTTCTCACTCTGTCCTGTGCTTCCTTGACCTGTGCAGATGGAAAGCCCACCATTGTAAATGTAGGTAATCCGTCGCTGATGTCAGCTTCTACCTGAATCGGATGTACATCCATTCCCATAATTGCCGCTGATAATACACTTGCAAACATTTTTCGCCTTTCTCAAAAACAGCCCCGCTCTGTTTTTCTGTTATATGTGGAAAAAATAAGATATGATATAGATAAGATGTATAGATTACAGTGCATCAGAAATTGACGCTCATGATTAATTATAGTCCTTTTTGTTCCAAAACGCAAGAGTACATTTCGGTCTGTTTTATACTTTTTATAACAAAGGAGGTATTCTTATGAAATTTCAACGTATTCAGGATCTTCGTACAGATTCTGATCTGTCCCAAAAACAGATAAGCGAAGTACTTCACATCAGTCAGCGCTCTTATTCTCATTACGAAACAGGTTCCCGCGGAATCCCGATCGAGATGCTGATCCGCCTGGCTGACTACTACAACACTACTATTGATTATCTTGTAGGCAGAACAGATAATAAAGCTCCAATTAAATAATGAGACTGTTATTAATGTAAAAACCAGATGTCCGCAAAAACATCTGGTTTTTTTATCAGTTTCCTTCATTTGCCTTCTGTTCTTCCCACTGGGAGATTTTGGCAATATTGGCAATCTCATATTCATTAAATATTGAATTTTGTTCTGCATCAAACGTATCAGGATCGATGGTTCCCTGGTACCAGGATTTACTGTTGAAATAATCAGCTATATATTCCGTAACAAACTGCCTTCCATGGCGGGCATATATCTCATTCTTTGCAAGTTCAAGCTGCCCTGAAGAATAGGCCGCAACTTCCTCATCTGTCAGATATCTGCTGCTGCTTTCCGGGAAGAAATATTCACCTGTTTCTGTATTTGTCTGTGTTTCCGCTACAGGTGTCGGTGTTGCTGTAGGGTCCGGAACAAGCTGTACCTGATTCCTGCTCATGATACATTTTACATTTGGATAAATGCCATACACCGGCTCTGCTGTTGTTATATTCAGATAAAGCTGGCCACCGTCAAAAATAAGATTTCCGGAAGCATTGTTTCCTGCGGAATCAGAAAATGAGAGTTTCGCCGCATTTCCGGCAACTTTTGCAGTCACATCTGCCGATATTGCATCTGTCTGATTACGGTCTGTCTGATAATAACTGAAAGAAACCGTATCCAGACTGATATTATATACATTGATTGTCACCAGTCCATCCGTGCTGTACCAGTAATCCCAGAAATCGTCCGGATTAAACGCTGCCACGACTGTAGGAATTGGCGTTGGCGTTGCTGTCGGACGAGGTGTCGGACTTGGAGATGGTGTTACTGAAACACCCACTGTAGGCACTACCGTAGGAACATTATCCAAAGCTGACAAAGCTGCCTGTTTATCCTGATATTCTTTTTCACTTTTGCGGAAACTGGCAAGCAGAAATGCTGCAGCTCCAAACATCAGAAACAATGCGATCAACACTGTCAATAATAATTTCAGTCTTTCTTTTTTTCTTCTTCTCATTCGATAGTACCTCTTCAGTTTATTTCTTTTCTTTTATAATACCCTTGCGGTAAGCATCAAGAAGCTGCATGAGTTCTGCAATACGTTCTTTAAGTTGTTTTCCGTTGTCTGTATCTCCCACAAGCCTCCGCTTGGAAGCATAATGAACTGCCACTCTGTTGGAAACGATATCTTTTTCTTCTTCCACAGCTTTTTCTGCCGAAGTAAAAGGTTCATGCGCAGACAGGATCAGTCCATAGGAATTATAAATCAGGGTATAACCCGCAATTCCCGTAACTTTCTGGTAAGCTTTACAGAATCCGCCATCAATAACAATAACTTTGCCGCCACATTTCACCGGGCTTTCTCCTTCACCCTGATGTACCGGCACATGACCATTAATTATATGTCCCTCTTCAGGATTCAGTCCAAATTCTTCAAGCATTCTGTTTACAACTTCCTCATTCTCAAGGAGATGATAATATGCACCTTTTATTTCTTTGTGTGTTGCAGGATCCTTAATAAAATATCTCTCAAAAGTTGTCATCTTATCTTTGCCGAACAACGGAGAACTCGGACTTGCCCAGATAAACCAGAGTATATCTCTTCCTCTGCGCTGCTCTTCACTGTCCACTGCAAAAAAAGCTCTCCGCACATATGTCTCAAGTACATCATAAAGTTCTTTTCCTTTATAAGTTTTACCATAAATCTGGATTTCTTTCAGTGTACCGTCTTCATTAAGCGGAATACAGCCATGGAACAGAAGATTTCCATTATAAATCTTATAAAGACCGCCTTTGTCCAGAAGAAGTCTCATATGTTTCTGAAGCTTCTCGCAGTTACGGAAAGCGACTTCAAGACGTTCTAGCACATCTTTTTCACCTGGTGTAAGATCGTATGGATGCTTCCAGTCAACTGTTGGGAAATTACAGTCGATCATAGGATATTCTTTACCGTCAGGAAGTGTGATGGTTCCTTTTTCCGGATTGATCCTATGAAAAAGACATCTGTTTTCCATATGAAATTCTTTGTGTCTGCGAATCAGCTGTCCTTCCAGTTTGAACTGTATGATGGAAATGGCCTTGTGCATCTTCTGACTCAGTTCTTTTTCCATTGCGTTATAATTGGAATTTCCTTTTATTTCAAAAGCATCACACGCATCATCTTTATACACTTCCATGGCAAATGTAGCCAGCGGCAGCATATTGATCCCATATCCATCTTCCAGAATATCCAGATTACCATAACGGATACTGTTTCTCAGAACGGTCGCAATGCAGGCTTTCTGTCCGACTGCTGCTCCCATCCAGACTGCATCGTGATTTCCCCACTGAATATCAAGAGAATGATACTCCATCAGCCTGTCCATGATAAAGTGCGGCCCCGGTCCACGGTCAAAAATATCTCCCAGAATATGCAGATGATCCACAACCAGACGCTGGATCAGCTCTGCAAGAGCAATAATAAAGTTTTCTGCCCTTTTGATCTGAATGATCGTATTGACAATCGCATCATAGTAAGCTTCTTTGTCAAGTACCTCTGCCTTTTCCGTAATCAGCTCTTCAATCACATATGCATAATCTGCCGGCAGCGCTTTACGGACTTTTGATCTGGTATACTTGGATGCTGTAGTCTTGCAGACCTCAATAAGACGGTACAGAGTGATCTTGTACCAGTTTTCCATATCCTCTTCCGTCTTTTTTACCAGACGGATTTTTTCTTTCGGGTAATATATCAGGGTTGCAAGAGCCCTCTTGTCACTGTTGCTTAAGGTATGTCCAAACACATCATCAATTTTCTTCCGAACCGCCCCTGAACCGTTTCGCATTACATGAGAAAAAGCTTCGTATTCACCATGAATATCAGACATAAAATGTTCTGTTCCCTTAGGCAGATTCAGGATAGACTGAAGATTTATAATCTCTGTAGAAGCTTTACCTATTGTCGGATACAGCTCCGCAAGTCTCTGCAGATATCTCAATTCCTCTTTTTTCATTTTCCTTCTCCTCGCTCATTTAATAAAATTGTAACATATTTATTTTTTATATGGTAAAATCAATTTTCTTTTTCCTATACAAGCACATTATCAAAAAGAGAAAACTGGTTTGACTGCGGAATATCTCCGAAAATCCCCAGATCATCCATCAGGTCAATAACTGTTTTGCTGACTTTTGTTCTGTCACGGAAATCATCCTTTGAAAGGAACTTACCGTTCTTGGCAGCGTCCACAACTGCCTCTGCCGCCTTGTCACCCATGCCGTCAATACTGTTCAGTGACGGCATCAGTTTGCCGTCAATAATCTGAAAACGATTGGCTTTTGCGCGGTAAAGGTCGATTGGCATAAATTCCAGTCCTCTGGCATACATTTCCTGTACAATTCGCATATCACGGATAGAATCCTGTTCTTTCTTTGATGCCTCATCACCCTTTTTACGAATTTCTGACAGATAAAAATCCAGTCTGTCTCGCCCCATACACATAGTCTCATAAGAAAAAGCAGTAGCTCGGATACTGAAAAATGCCGCATAATAAGCCAGTGGCCTGAATACCTTAAACCAGGCAATACGCCACGCCATCATAACATAAGCCGCAGCATGCGCTTTCGGGAACATATATTTGATCTTTTTACAGGACCAGATATACCATTCCGGCACATTATGTTCTCTCATGGTAGCTTCCCACTCATCGCGAAGTCCTTTACCCTTTCGCACAGCTTCCATGATGGTAAATGCAAGACTGCTCTCCACTCCCATACTAATCAGATAGATCATAATATCATCTCGTGTACAGATTGCCGTTGAAATTGTAGCCTTGCCTTCCTCAATCAGAGTCTGTGCATTTCCAAGCCATACGTCAGTACCATGAGACAGACCCGCAATTCGTACCAGGTCAGAAAAATATTTCGGCTTAGTATCAATAAGCATCTGCATGGCAAAATCTGTACCAAATTCAGGAATTCCCAGACATCCCAGCTTACAGCCTTCAATATCCTCCGGTTTTATTCCCAATGCATCCGTACCTGCAAAAAGTGACATGACTTCTTTGCTGTCCAGAGGGACATCACGGGCACTTAAGCCCGTAAGATCTTCAAGCATACGGATCATTGTCGGATCATCGTGTCCGAGAATATCAAGTTTCAGGAGGTTTCCGTCAATAGAATGATAATCAAAATGTGTTGTAATAATGTCACTGTTTTCATCATTTGCAGGATGCTGTACCGGTGTGAATTTTTCGATTTCCTCTCCTACAGGCAGAACAATGATACCACCCGGATGCTGGCCTGTAGTACGGCGGATACCTGTACAGCCTTGTACAATACGGTTGATCTCACAGTATCTTTTGTGCTGGCCACGCTCTTCATAATAATTCTTCACATAACCGAATGCTGTTTTTTCTGCAAGTGTACCTATGGTTCCTGCCTTAAAAGTCTGACCTTTTCCGAAAATAACTTCTGTATAACGGTGTGCATTCGCCTGATACTCACCGGAAAAGTTCAGGTCGATATCAGGTTCCTTGTCTCCCTTGAATCCAAGGAATGTCTCAAATGGAATATCAAAGCCTTCTTTCAGCATCTTTGCCCCACATTTCGGGCAGACTTTATCTGGCATGTCACATCCGGCCATTCCTCCGAATTTTTTGACTTCAGGAGAATCAAAATCACTGTACTTGCATTCCGGACAGAGATAATGTGGGGGAAGAGGATTTACCTCCGTGATACCTGACATTGTTGCCGCAAGGGAAGAACCTACAGATCCACGGGAACCTACCAGATAACCGTCTTCATTTGATTTCCATACCAGTTTCTGCGCAATAATATACATAACCGCATATCCGTTGGAAATAATGGAATTCAGTTCTCTGTTCAGTCTGTCCTCAACAATTTTGGGAAGAGTTTCTCCATACATTTCATGTGCTTTGTTAAAGCAGATATCCTTCAGATCCTGATCTGAATTCTCGATAACAGGTGGATATTTATCCGGATGGATCGGTGAGATCTTCTCTATCATGTCTGCAATCTTATTAGTATTAGTTATAACCACCTCTTCTGCTTTTTCACTTCCAAGATAGGAAAATTCCTCCAGCATTTCTTCTGTTGTCCGAAGGTACAGGGGTGCCTGATTATCAGCATCTGAAAATCCGTTTCCTGCCATGATGATCCTTCTGTATATTTCATCTTCAGGATCCATAAAATGCACATCGCAGGTTGCCACAACCGGTTTCTTGAACTGATCTCCAAGTTTGACGATTTTTTTGTTCAGTTCAATCAGGTCTTCATTGGAATTTACACGGTCATTTTTTTCATCTGCAATCATAAACGCATTATTTCCAAGTGGCTGAATCTCCAGATAATCATAAAAATCAACAAGTCTGGCAATTTCCTGTTCCGGTGCATTGCGCAGCAGTGCCTGATAAAGCTCGCCCGCCTCACATGCACTTCCAATCAGAAGTCCATCTCTCAGTTTCAGAAACAGACTCTTCGGAACTCTCGGTCTTCTCCTGTAATATTTCAGATGAGACTGGCTTACAAGTTTATAAAGATTGATTCTTCCTGTTTCATTTCTGGCAAGAATAATTGCATGATATGTAGGAAGTTTCTTGATCGTGTCTACGGAAACATTTCCCTGTGCATTCAGCGTATCCACATCAAAAATATCCCGTTCTTTCAGCATTTCAACGAATCTTACAAAAATTTCTGCCGTACATGCAGCGTCATCTACAGCCCTGTGATGATGATCCAGCGATACTCCGACTGCTTTTGCTACTGTATCCAGTTTAAATCTGTTCAGTGCCGGAAGAAGGAATCGTGCCATCCCGACAGTATCCACATAAGTATATTCCTGTGGCAGTCCCTGTCTTTTGCAGTTTTCTATGATAAAACTCATATCAAAATCAGCATTGTGTGCAACCATGACAGCACCTTCGCAAAATGCGAGAAACTGTGGTAGAATTGTTTCTATATCAGGTGCATCCATAACCATGGCATCATTGATACTGGTAAGCTGTTCAATTCGGAACGGAATCGGTACTTTCGGATTGACAAATGTGGAAAAACGATCTGTGATCTGTCCGTTTTCGACACGTACAGCACCAATTTCAATAATCTGACAGGTCAGTGGCGAGAATCCTGTTGTTTCAATATCAAATACAACAAATTTTCCCTTCATAGACTGTCCTTTGCTGTTTGTGACAATCCCTTTCATATCATCTACCAGATAGGCTTCCATTCCATACAGGACTTTGAAATCCGAATCTTTTGGTACACAGCCGCCCCATGCATCAAAACAGTGATTTGCCTCAGGGAATGCCTGTACCACGCCGTGGTCTGTAATAGCGATTGCCTTGTGGCCCCATTCATAGGCACGTCTGACAAGTGCTTTTGCTTCCGTAACACCATCCATATCACTCATCTTGGTATGACAGTGGAGTTCTACTCTCTTCTGCGGGCTGGTGTCCATTCTGGAACTTCTGAAATCAGCAATTTTTTTGATTCCGGAAATGGAACCAACCGTAAGTTCACTGTCAAAACGGTCAATAGTAGTAACTCCCTTAAACTTAAGAAATGCTCCCTTTTTCAATTCTGCAGTAATCTCCGGAACCTGCTCATTTCTGAGAAACATTTTGATCACGATGGAATCTGTAAAATCCGTGATTGGAAAAATAAGGATTGTTTTTTCATTGCGTATTTCTCTTGCTTCCACATCCATAACCTGTCCGCGGATAATAACTTCTCCCATTTCTCCCGTGATTGACGAAAGATCTATGGTTTCACCTTCAAAATCCCTTCCATATATAACATCCGGATTGCTGTCCTTACGGAAGCCACCCTTGTAGTCTCCCTGAAATCCTTTTTTCTCAAAAGCTTTCTTCTGTCCCTGCTTCTGTTTACTATCAGAAGACTTTTTATCTTCTTTTTTGTTCCGGGTTGTTGCCTCTTCTTCTTTCTTCTGTGTGTCTTCTTCCGGTGTCAGTTTAGCATGACGGAGTACATTTGCCACTTCCTGTCTGATCTGCAGTGCTGCGTTCTTTCTGTATTTACTTTCTTCTGCCTCTACAAATTCAAGGTCTATCTTCAGATTCATACCGCATCTTTCGCAGAATACTTTCTGAAGATATTCTACCAGGATCTCACTTTTTTCCCGGGATATGACAGAATCCGGAAGCTTCAGTTCCATTTTGTCTTCCTCAGGAAAATAAATTTCTGCACGTTTAAACAGATTATACTCAAGCATATTATAATTTTTCAGTTCCAGCTCCATACTTGAGTGATATACCTCCAGGAAATTATTCGGAGTATACTGTCTGGACAGATAAAATCTCTCAATGACTTTTACCTGAATATCTATTCCCTGAAAGCACTGTCTTTCAATCTGTTCTTCCAGCGCAAAAATAAATTTTTTGTGTATCCACCGATCACTTTTTATATATATCCACAACCTGGTTTTGTCCGGATTACAGGATACTTTTGTTACAGTAACCATTTCCAGCCATTCTTTCAGCTGTTCTTTTACTTTCAGGTTGGGAAATACATCAAAGAAATCCTTTTCCATCCTGTTCGCCTCTCTTATGCCTCCCAGTGGAGCAGTTCTTCTCTCAGTGTATCCAGAAGCTGATCCTCTGGCACTTTCTTTACTATTTCACCTTTTTTTATCAGCAGGCCCACACCTACACCGCCGGCAATTCCTATGTCTGCTTCTTTTGCCTCACCAGGACCGTTGACCACACAGCCCATAACAGCAACTTTAATATCAAGAGGGATATCCTGCACCATTGCCTCAACTTTGTTCGCAAGTCCGATCAGGTCGATTCTGGTACGGCCACATGTCGGACATGACACAACTTCCACACCGCCTTTGCGGAGTCCCAGTGTCTTGAGAATTCTTTTTGCAGATTTAATTTCTTCCAGTGGAGCTCCTGTCAGAGAAACACGGATCGTATCTCCGATTCCCTGATAGAGAATGATCCCAAGACCTACTGCTGATTTAATATTACCCGAATACAAAGTCCCTGCTTCTGTAATTCCTACGTGAAGCGGATGGTCTGTCTTCTGTGCGATCAGTTCATGTGCTTTTGCACACATCATGACATCTGATGATTTAATGCTGATTACCAGATTGTCATATCCCATCTCTTCAATGATATGAACCTTGTCCATCGCACTTTCCACAAGGCCTTCTGCTGTAACTCCATGATATTTTTCAACAAGTTCCTTTTCAAGCGAACCACTGTTCACTCCTACACGTATCGGAATATTACGTTCTTTTGCAGCGTCTACAACAGCCTGGATCCTGTCCCTGCTGCCTATATTCCCCGGATTGATACGAATTTTATCAGCTCCATGTTCAATTGCTGCAATTGCAAGACGATAATCAAAATGAATGTCTGCAACAAGTGGAATATGAATTTTCTTTTTGATTTCTGAAATCGCCTCTGCTGCTTCCATTGTCGGAACAGCACAGCGGATAATATCACAGCCGGCTGCTTCCAGTTCCAGAATCTGCTGCACAGTTGCCTCCACGTCTTCTGTTTTTGTATTTGTCATAGACTGGATCAGGATCGGATTTCCTCCGCCGATCTTTTTGTTTCCAATCTGCACTACTTTTGTATGATCACGATACATTTATAATCCTCCTGTAATCTTTTCTCCAAAGATATTTCTTTACATTCCGCTCACAATGACAAAAATCGGAGCTGTTACCTTCGGAACAGCCCCTTATATTTTAGTGCTGAATTTCCAGCAGTTTTGCCTTGAGATCATTTTCCATACGTCTCATCTCAGATTCCGCTGCCAGACGTTTTTCTCTGCCTTCTTTCTGGATCTTCAAAACATCATCCAGTGTCTGTATAAGATCAGCATTGGTTTTCTGAAGTGTTTCAATATCTACAATACCTCTCTCAGATTCCTTTGCTGTCTCCACAGATGCCATATGAAGAGTTTCTGCGTTTTTACGCAAAAGTTCATTCGTAACATCTGAAACCTGACGCTGCGCCTGTGCAGCCTCAGTAGAATGAGCGATTCCCAGTGCAAGTACCATCTGGCTCTTCCAGAGCGGTATGGTATTTACCAGTGTTGTCTGTATCTTCTCCGCCATCATGGTATCATTATTCTGAACAAGCCGTATCTGAGGTGCTGTCTGCAGGGAAATCGTTCTTGTCAGTTCAAGATCATGAATCTTTTTTTCAAATCTGCTGCATTTACTGTCCAGATCTTTTGCTGCCTGTGCATCTTCCGGAAGTCCGCTGAGCCGTGCCTTTTCTTCCAGTTCTCTGAGTTCTGTTGTCCTTACTTGTGCAAGTTTCTTCTTACCTGCAAGAATATACATGGAAAGTTCCTTGAAATAAAGGAGATTCTGTTCGTACATTTTATCCATCATTGCCGAATCTTTCAGGAGACGAACCTGATGCTTCTGAAGTGCATCTGAAATCTTTTCGACATTAGTTTCTGCTTTATCGTATTTATTTTTGAGATTTTCAACTTTGTTTGCCTGTTTTTTGAAAAAGCCGAAAAAACCTTTTTCTTCTGTTGCATCAAATCCCTTCAGTTCACCAACTACACCTGCAAGAAGTTCACCTACTTCCCCCAGATCCTGTGCTCTTACATTATTGAGCGCCTCATCTGAAAAATCCGCCATTTTTTTCTGGGTACCTGCTCCATACTGCATCACCTGAGTAAGATTCTCGATATTAATCTTCCCTGCAAAATCCTCCACCATTTTCTGTTCTTCCGGCGTAAGCACAGTCTGTGCCATTTCCTGTTGAACAGGATCCATTTCCGGCTCTGCTTTCATTAATACTGCCGGTGTCTCCGGCTTTTCCGGCTGTGTTTCTGTAAAATCCGGCTCCAGTGTCAGTGTAGGCATAACTATTTCACCCTGCTTAAGTTCTTCTCCCATATTCTCTCAAGTCTCCTTATCTGATTTGATTATTTTCTGTGAAGCGTATCAAATTCATTCCCTGTAAGTCCTTCCTGCGCAAGCATTGTCTGAAGTACTGATATATCACTCGAAACATCCCATGCAGTATCCTGAAAAACAGAATCCAGAAGTTTTGCAAAAGCTTCATTCAGAGTGTCCAGTGTTGCCTCAATCTCTTTTTTGGAGTTTGTTATGTTTTCTCCCTGTACAGGCTGCCCATCCATTTCTTCATAAGCATCCAGAAGTTTTACTGTCATCGGAAGGTAATAATCCATCATTTTTTTCAGATCCGGGACAATCTCCGGGTGTGCTTCCGCTCTCTGGAAAATCCTGTCGATAATTTCTTCCATTTTTGCTATTTTGACTGAAATCTCTTCGCCCGGAATCGCATCGTTACTTTCATGGATCTTACGGATAAATTCTTCTCCTCTTTCCAGTACTTCCCGCACTTCCGGAGAAAGTTTCTCTTCACTTTCTCTGTTTTTCTGTCTTTCACTCTGCTCTTTTGCGGTTCTGTCTTCCAGAGCCTGTCTCGTGGCTTCGTATTGACGGTAAGTCTCTCGGCTTGTGATCAGACATGTTTCCTCTCTGTCTGTTTTTCCTTCCAGAAACCAGCCTTTTTCAATCATTTTTATAATATCTTTGCGTACATATTTTACGGAACGGCCCACTGAATGTGCCAGCGTTTCAAAATCACAGTAGGTTCTGTCGCCAAGTGTTTTTATATATTTCTTAAATCTGCCGATTCTGCCAAGTCCTCTGCAGCCTCCTGCGATCATTCCCGCTCCACCTGCTGTGCCGAAAAGGGTAACTATTGTAGATCCCAGCGCATTGTGCTGCATGACCATCTGTACGATCTGAACTGTCATAAGTCCGATACCCATAGTCCCCGCAAGAATTCCGCCAAAAACTATCAGCAAAATACTTTTGGTTTTTTCACTGCCCAGACTTCCATAAAGTTCTGAATGTGTTTCCTTTACGACATTTTTTTGTTGTCTGTGTTCATTATTTACGGAACCGACCTTTTCAGGATGTTCTTTCTGATACTGTTTCAGTGTTTTGTTTACCATCTGTGTGATCGATTTATTCAGTTCTTTATAATTCCGTGAACTGACCGCATCTTCTATTATGTTCTGGACCTGCTGGACTTTTTCTTCCACAAAGCCGAAATCCGGTCCGTTTTCGTTATATTTTCTGCCCATTTTTTCCTCCTCATGAAGATTACTGCACGATAATTTCCAGTAACCCATGAACTTCTTATATTATACCGAAACCGCCTGAAAATTACAAGGCAAACCATCGTTGTACAGAGCTATCATATTGTTACTAGTTACTATTCACAGTTGCTGTAAACGAAGTGAACTGTAACAGCATATTTTTCCATTGCAGTTCCTTTCATAAAGTGCTATGATAAAAAACAAAAGAAATATTGTTACTGTTTACAGTGACAAAGTATTCACGACTGGAGGCATATATTGTTATGGAAAAAAAGAATATCGACTGGAGCAGCATCGGATTCGGCTATATTCCGACTGATTACCGTTATGTTGCCAATTTTAAAGATGGAAAATGGGATGAAGGTGCTCTTGTAACAGATCCTAATGTTGTACTTAACGAATGCGCATGTGTATTTCAGTACGCCCAGACTGTATTTGAAGGTCTGAAAGCCTATACTACAGAAGACGGACATATCGTTACTTTCCGTCCTGACCTGAATGCAGAACGTCTTTCCAATTCCGCAAAAAGATTGGAAATGCCACCGTTCCCGACAGACCGTTTCATTGAAGCTGTTGTACAGACTGTAAAAGCAAATGCAGCTTACGTTCCGCCATACGGATCAGGCGCTACTCTGTATGTACGTCCTTACCTCATGGGAACAAACCCTGTAATCGGTGTTAAACCTGCCGATGAATATCAGTTCCGTATTCTCACCACACCTGTTGGTCCGTACTTCAAAGGCGGCGCAAAACCGATCACAATCCGTGTCACTGATTTTGACCGTGCCGCACCGCATGGAACAGGTCACATCAAAGCCGGCCTTAACTACGCAATGAGCCTCCACGCTATTATGGATGCACATCGTCAGGGATATGATGAAAACATGTATCTGGATTCCGCAACAAGAACAAATGTTGAAGAAACCGGTGGAGCAAACTTCATCTTTGTAACAAAAGACGGTACTGTTGTCACACCTAAGTCTGACAGTATCCTTCCTTCTATCACACGTCGTTCTCTGATATATGTTGCAGAACATTACCTTGGACTGAAAGTTGAAGAACGTGTTGTACCATTTGAAGAAGTAAAAGATTTTGCGGAATGCGGTCTTTGCGGTACTGCTGCTGTTATCTCTCCTGTCGGAAAGATTGTTGACCATGGTAAGGAAATCTGCTTCCCAAGCGGAATGGAAGAAATGGGACCAACAACAAAGAAACTGTACGAAACACTTACAGGCATCCAGATGGGACGCATCGAAGCTCCAGAAGGATGGATCAAAGTTATCGAATAATACAGAGAACCTGCCACTGGCATCTTCTCTTGCAAACTTTAGCATTCATACATAAAAACAAGGCACAGGATCCAATCCTGCGCCTTATTTTATGTTCTTTATTTTCCTGTCACACAGAACATATTCATGGCAGCTTCGGCAAGAAGCTTTTCTTCCGGACCCACGATCCGCACTCTGACAATTGTGACAGTTCCACCTCTGTGAATAACCGAACCATATGCACGAACTTCGCCATCTTTTATATTGGAAATATAATTGATATTTGCAGTCTGAGTCACATAGTCCCTGCCATCACACCTGGCTGCAAGTCCTGCTGCACAGTCAGCCATTGTCATCAGAAGTCCGCCATGCACAAATCCCCTGGGGTTCCTGCTTTCATTACAGATCACAAGTTTTACTTCACTGCTGTCATTCTCCGCTTTTATGGGTTCAATATGGTTATGCCCCATAAACTGATTCTGTTCTCTGTACTTATTAAGGTCTACCATTTATTTCACTTTCTCGTATTTCACGAACTCATATTCAAGGTCAAAATATGTCTGCTCATCACTTGTTGCTGTTATTTTCCATTCCGGCATCTCATCAAGATTCGGGAAATATCTGTCTGCTTCATATGCAAAATTAATTCTGGTAACATGAGCCGTATCGCAATATGGAAGAAGAAGCTTATAAACACTGTCTCCACCTATACAGTACACCTGATCAGAAGGATATTTTTTTACTTCTTCAAGCAGTTCATCAACAGTATGAACAACTGTTGCGCCATTTACTTTATAGTTTTTGTTTCCTGTAAGAACAATATTTGTCCTGTTCTTAAGCGGAAGGCCATTCGGGAAACTTTCCAGTGTTTTTCTTCCCATTACGACAACTTTCCCTGTTGTTTCCTGGCGGAACATTTTCATATCTGCCGGAATGCTCACAAGAAGCTGATTATTTTTGCCAATTGCCCAGTTACTGTCTACTGCAACAATAATATTCATAATTAAATCCTTTCTATTTTGTTTTCTGTATCAGATCGCAATCGGAATGTTTTTGATCTGCGGCCATGTCTGATAATTTTCCACAATAAGATCATCCGTGGTAAAATCATAAAAATCTTTTATTTCCGGATTCAGTTTTACGACAGGTGCCGGATATGGTGTACGACTGATCAGTTCCTTGACAACCGGAATATGACGGTCATAAATATGACAGTCAGAGATCACATGCATCAGTTCTCCTGCTTCCATATCACATACCTGTGCGATCATCATCAGAAGTATGGAATACTGGCACACATTCCAGTTATTTGCAGCAAGAATATCCTGTGAGCGCTGGTTAAGGATAGCATTCAGAGTCAGTCTGTCCTTACCAGGTTCTTTTGTCACATTGAATGTCATGGAATATGCACACGGGTAAAGATTCATCTCATGAAGATCCTGATGTACGTAAATATTGGTCATAATTCTTCTGCTGTACGGATTGTTCTTAAGGTCATAAAGGACACGATCCACCTGATCCATCATTCCTTCTTTGTACTGATGCTTCACCTGCATCTGATAACCATATGCCTTTCCGATGGAGCCTGTTTCATCTGCCCAGCTGTCCCACACATGACTGTGAAGATCTTTAATATTATTGGATTTTTTCTGCCAGATCCAGAGGATCTCATCCATTGCACTTTTCAGAGCTGTCCTTCTAAGTGTAATTGCCGGAAATTCCTTCCTCAGGTCATATCTGTTTACTACCCCAAATTTCTTGATCGTATACGCCGGAGTACCGTCTTCCCATACCGGACGTACCTTCTCGCCTTCTGTGCTGGTGCCGTTTTCGATAACGTCTTTACACATATTTATAAAAATGGTATCTGCTACACTCATTTATTATGCCCCTTTCATCTTCTCCTGTATACCTGATTTTTTTGTTACTGTTCACTGCGTTCACACTAACGATTGTTTCCCATTATATCATATTCCCTCTCCAGTTGACAACTCAGTTACTGCAATGCTATATTAATACCCATGAAAGTATTGATCACATTACTGAAGCCGCTCTCTTTTCTTCCAGCGATCATCATGATGTATCTGATTTTTTCATTTTCTGCCCAGACCGGGGAGGTGTCCGGGGAATTAAGTTATCAGATCAGTTATAAAATCGTTGAAACAGAAAACCAGCTGCTCAGTCAGGGAAAAAGCTATGATGAACTTCTTTATGAAGCAGATCAGATTCACTATTATGTACGAAAAGCTGCACATATGACCGAATATTTTCTTCTTGCCATTGCAGTTTCTTTTCCTTTTTATGTATACCGTATCAGAGGATTCTGGCTCTTTCTTCTTGCCGGTATCATCTGTGTTGGATTTGCATGCCTTGACGAATACCACCAGTCTTTCGTGGCAGGACGTACGCCTGCGCTCAAAGATATCGGATTTGACAGTGGAGGGGCACTGATCGGCATTCTGCTGGTCCAGCTCTTCTGCTGGTCTACATTACATACTCCCGGTTCTTCCCGTAAATCACGTAAAAAACGCCGCAGATAAATTCTGCGGCATTTCTTATATGTATTATTCTTCTGTTTTGTCTGAACTTTCGAATTCTTCCTGCATTTCTGCTTCGTCCTCAATATTCTCTGTGAGTCTTGCTCTTTCTGCAATACTCATAGATTTCATTTCAGGTTTCTCTTCAGCAGCCGGTTTGGAAGTCTTTTCTGCTTCTGCAGCTTCAAGAGCTTTTTTCTCCTTATCATTCTTATAAAGATTTTTGCAGCCTACAATCAGCATCACAACACCTACAACCAGGAAACCAATTCCCGCTGCCATGAAGCCCCAGCCGCCGCCATCAACACCGTCAATGACGTTTTTACAGAGTTTATATCCTGTATAAACAAGATAAACCCCTGCCATGATCATCAATATGTAGCTTCTTACAGGCATACCCTGTGTCTGCTGTCCTTGTTTTTCTTCCTCAGGATTTCTGTTCTGCTCCTCCATGAATTATCTCCTCTCCTGTACACACTGTTATCGATCTATCTTATCATTTTGGGCTGAAGAAATCAATTCTTCTTGGGCTGAAGAAATCAATTCTTCCTTTTCGGTATCTTTGGATTCTTTTTCTTTGACCGGAGTTTCTTTTCTCAGTCGTCCATATATTCTTGTAAGCTCCTTCATATTATACAATGTCATATCTGAAACCTGCTCTCTTTTCAAACGCCATTTCCAGTTATCACCAAGAGTAGACGGTTCATTCATTCTTGCCTCATTTCCCAGGCAGAGGTAATCCTGGATTGGAATCACAGCAAGATCTGCAGTACTTGCCAACGCCGTGCGGATCAATCCCCATACGCAGTCATTAACAGGCTTATCATAACAGTTTATGTACTCTCTCACAAAATCCAGATCATGACCCTGAAGATTTTCGAGCCAGCCTTTTGTTGTCTCATTATCATGAGTTCCAGTGTAAACAACACAGTTATGATCATATTTATATGGAAGATAACTGCTGTCCTCACTTCCGTCAAAAGCAAACTGAAGTACCTTCATTCCTGGAAATCCGCTTTCTTTCAGCATTTTCACTACACTGTCAGTAAGAAAGCCAAGATCTTCTGCAATTACATGCAGTTCTCCGATTTTCTCTTTCAGAACATGGAACAGATCCAGTCCCGGGCCTTTTTCCCATGCGCCTTTTTCGGCAGTTTTCTCACCATAAGGAATTGCATAATATTCGTCAAATCCTCTGAAATGGTCAATCCTTACAACATCATAAAGTCTGAGGCAGTGTTTCATTCTTTCTACCCACCAGTCATATCCGAAGGCTTTCAGTTTCTTCCAGTCATACAGCGGATTTCCCCAGAGCTGTCCTGTAGCTGAAAATGCATCCGGCGGACAGCCTGCAACGGCTTTCGGTGTATGATCCTTATCTACCTGAAGCATCTGCGGATTTGCCCATGCATCAGAACTGTCAAAAGCCACATAGATTGGAACATCTCCTATTATCTTAATGCCTTTTTTATTGGCATATTTTTTCAGTTTTTTCCACTGCACATCAAAATAATACTGCTGGAAAGCATAAAATTCTATTTCATCAGCAAGACGGATTTCTTCCTTTCTGACTTCTGCCGATTTTCTGTCTTTTAATGGTTCCGGCCAGTCAATCCAGCACACACCGTTCTGATTATTTTTAATCGCCATGAACAGACAGTAATCCTTAAGCCATGCAGCTTCTTTTTTCTTAAATTCTGCATAATCCGGATCATGTTTCAGATCTGCACGGTCATATGCTTTACGAAGAAGTTTAAAGCGTGACTGATATATTTTTTCATAATCTACATAAGATTCACTTCCGCCCCAGTCACAGCCTTCACATTCCTGCTCTGTAAGGAAACCTTCTTTAATAAAGTCTTCCAGGCAGATAAAATATGGATTACCGGCAAAAGTGGATACAGACTGATAAGGTGAATCTCCATATCCTGTAGGTCCCAGCGGCAGGATCTGCCAGTACTGCTGTCCTCCTTTTTCCAGCTGATCTACGAAATCATATGCTTCTTTTGAAAAACAGCCGATTCCGTATCTGGATGGAATGCTGGAAATTCCCATCAAAACTCCACTTGCTCTCATTTATAGTTCCTCCAAATATTTATATTGCCGCCATTTCTTTACAGCAGCCAGTTTTTATTATACAGTTCCGCTTTACGCTGGTCAAGAAAAACCAGTTCCCCGTCTTCGTCCGGAACTTCTTTTCTGCCACACCCGGACAAAGCCATAAAACAGTATAGAAAAAGCATTGCAATATATATTTTTTTCTTTCTGATCATATAAGTCCTCCCTGTTTTTGTTTTATAGTATTTCAGAGATTTCTTATTCTTATACTGTTATCCTGTCAGAAGCCTTTCTTCTGGATATAAACGGAAATATCATGGTAAACTTTTTCTTTTCCTTTTTCATTAAGGATTTCATGGCGCATGCCAGGATAAACCTTACCTTTCACATCGAGATATCCGGCGCGGCGCATTGCATGAACCGAATCCGCAAATTTACGGATATTTCCCATGCAGGGATCCTTTTCACCACTGACAAAAAGTACCGGCATATTTGATCTTGTACAATGCCAGTTTCTGACATCATAAGCCCTCTTCATAAGTTCAAACAGGGCAATGTATGCATCATCTGTAAATGTAAATCCACAAAGCTCTGATTCTGTATATGCCTCGTATACATTCTTATCTGAACATATCCATGCATTTTTATTTTTCTCTTTGCGGAATTTCCATGCATAGCCTCCCAGAGACATAACTTCCAGAACAGAACTCTTATGTTTCGCACCAAAAAACTTCTTTTCTATTCCTGCGATCATCTCTCCCAGAACTCTTGCCTTATTTTCACTTGGTGAGCCACATACGATCAACATATCCATGCAGTCATCATGGTGTGCAGCAAAAGCTCTCACCGCAAGTGAGCCCATGCTGTGTCCCATCAGGATAAGTGGCAGTTCCGGATATTCTTCTCTTATCCCACGGTTAACTTTTGCAATATCTTCAAGCATGGCCTCTGCACCACCGCCATACATATATCCAAGATCACTTTTTTCTCGTACACTGCCGCCATGGCCTCTGTGATCATGGATCACTGTCACAAATCCCTTTTTAGCCATATAGTCCATAAATGCTTCATAGCGTTCTTTATGTTCACTCATACCATGAACAAGCTGAAGAATTCCTCTGTAGGGAAAAGTATCCGGCAGGATTTTCATAACTGAAATCTCCAGTCCGTCCGCATCTGACCTGAAACTATCCACATGTTTTTTTGGCATAAATTTCTCCTTTTTGTTTTTTTTCGTTCATAATTTCTTTATACAACTGATTTTAGAGCCCTGAATTATCCTTGTCAAGTAAGGGAATTGTCTGCTATAATAAAAAACGAACAATCGGCGTTACTGTTCACTCCGTTCACAGCAATAACATTTGTATTATACCCATGATTTTAAGGAGGAAATATGGATACCAATAATCAGGAATTCACAGAGGGACCTGTACTTTCTTCTGACCCCGAAAGCACAGAAGAAACAGACGAAATGCCTGTTCCCCGAAAACGAAAGAAAAAGAAAAAAGGCTGGATCATAGTTCTGGTCGTTCTGATCCTTGCAGCCGGTGCCAGTGGTAGTTATTATTTCATGCAGCGCCAGAAACCGGTCAGCGCTGTCAAAAACTATCTCGCTGATGTAAAAGCAATGGACTTTGACGGCATGAAATCTCTGCTCCAGAGCAGCGATATGTCAGCGTTGGATAATGCAGATATCACCAGTGATGCTTATTCCTCATTTTTCAAAACCATCAATCAGAAAATGAGTTACAAGATCACAAAGACAAAATTTAATATCACAACCGGAACAGCCACTGTTACCGCACACATTAAATATATCGACGGATCTGATATTTATAAAGAAACAATCACAGAATTCCTTAAACAGATTGTTTCCACTGCTTTTTCCGGTTCCAGCCTTTCCGAAGACGAAACGCAGCAGAAACTTGCTTCTCTTCTTGAGGAAAAATCAGGTACTGTAGATGACAAATTCTCAGAAACAGATATTAATTATCCTCTGATAGAAGCCGGAGGTAAATGGAAAATTGTTTCTCTTGATTCTGAAACAGTCCGAATTATGTCCGCCAACTTTGTAAATGTACAGGATGAGATCACTCAGTCTCTGTCTGATATGGAAAATCAGACTGAAGGCGCTGCTACAACCCCTGCTCCTTCTGATAATTCAGACGGAACCATAGACATGACCAATGAAAAATTTACTCTGCACTATACACAGTGCCGTATCACCAAAGATCTTTCCGGTGATTCCTGTCTCCTGGTTTATTATGACTACACAAATAATGGAAGTTCACCTTCCAGCGCTATGGTAGATCTTAATCTTCAGGCATATCAGAATGGCGAAGCGCTTCAGGCTGCTATTCCTGAAAATGATGAGACAGCGATTGACCAGTATATGGCTGAGATAAATCCGGGACAGACAGTTAATGTCTGCCAGGCATTTTCTCTTAATGATACCTCAGATGTCACACTTCAGGCAGGCGAAGCATTCAGTTTCGGCGGTGGAAATGTCAAAACACAGATTCTTAAAGTACAATAAAAATATGCGCAGCAGATATCTTTTTCTGTTGCGCATATTTTTTTCTTTTTATGAAATACTATTTTTCTGAAAGGATGGTGACTTATGGGAAATAAATTTTTGCAGTGTTTTGCTTTGACTATCACGATCATAGGAGCCGTTAACTGGGGACTGATTGGATTTTTCAATCTGAACCTGGTTGCTTTTCTCTTCGGAAGCATGAGCTGGCTTTCGCGTATTATATACGGACTGGTAGGTCTGTGCGGCCTGTATATGATTTCTTTCTATGGCAAACCGGATCAGACAACTGAATAAAAGAAAAAGGACTCTGAATCATCAGAGTCCTTAAGAGCGATAGACGGGGCTCGAACCCGCGGTCTCGACCTTGGCAAGGTCGCGCGTTACCAACTACGCCACTATCGCATAAGAGCGGGTGATGGGAATCGAACCCACGTATCCAGCTTGGAAGGCTGGTGTTCTACCATTGAACTACACCCGCATATCGCTGTGCTTACGTCTGCGTTTGTTTCGCTCGCTTCAACGATATAGAGTATATCTTATTACTCATACTTTGTCAACATGTTTTTTGAATTTTTTTTATTTTTTTTATTATATCTATTTTCAGTTCTATTTAGACACTTTTTATCCGTCTTTTTCTGCTCAGTCCTGCCAGTCCCAGACATCTGTCTTTGAAACGGTATTACGTGGTTTCTTTATAACAAGTTCCGGACTCTTCGCACTTACCTTGGTATTTGCAGGAATAGATTCCGTAATAAATGTGTTACCGCCAATAATTGTGTTTTCGCCAATAATGGTCTCGCCGCCAAGAACAGAAGAATTAGAATAAATGGTTACATTATCCTGAATGGTAGGATGACGCTTTACATTTGCAAGCTGCTGACCCTGTCTGGTGGAAAGAGCTCCAAGGGTTACTCCCTGATACAGTTTAACATTTCTTCCAATTTCAGTCGTTTCACCAATTACCACACCGGTTCCATGATCGATAAAGAAAAAATCCCCAATGACAGCCCCCGGGTTGATATCAATTCCTGTCTTGCCATGGGCATATTCTGTCATGATTCTCGGAATATGCGGAACATTTTCTACATAAAGGAGATGAGCCAGTCTGTATACATAAATTGCAAACAGTCCCGGATAAGAAGAAATAATCTCTTCTTTACTTTTTGCTGCCGGGTCACCGTCAAATCCTGCCTGCACATCTTTCAGAAGCCTCTGCTGTACATCCGGAAGCTGCTCAAAAAATCCTGCACAGATACGATCCGCCTGTTCAGCAGCTTCTGTCTGTTCCATATCCGGATTTGCATATAATAACGCAATCTCTATCTGCTCTTTCAGACGGTCATACAGATCATTCAATCTGTATCCTGCAAAATATTCCGGAAATGTTTTTGCAGCTGAATCACTCCAGAAATATCCTGGAAAAATAACTGAACGCAGCTCCTTCACCACATCAATGATCACTGCTCTGCTCGGAAGACTACGGTCATTTTTTGGCATAAATAATTCTTCATTTTTATAATTCTCGGTCAGTGCCGCAGTTGCCTTCATTATCGTTTCTTTTTTTCTGTCCATAATAATCGTTCCTCTCTGCCCGTGCATGTGGGTCAAAATACCTTTTTTATATAATATTATAGGATTCTTTTCACGTCAACACAAAAAAGGAATTGACCTTTCCCTCAACTCAATATATAATAAACTCTGGTCGCTGTTCACAGATAATTGTGAATATATAATTGACTGTAAGGAGATGTACCCAAGTGGCTGAAGGGTCCGCACTCGAAATGCGGTAGATCGGGCAACCGGTGCGAGGGTTCAAATCCCTCCATCTCCGTTTATAATCCAGAACAGATTTTCAACAATTTCTTGACAATCAATTTGTTGTTGTGTATAATAGCAATTGTTGTTGATACTTTTACAATTGTATCAATTATTTAGGGGATTGGTCAAATGGTATGATAGGGGTCTCCAAAACCTTTGGTGGGAGTTCGATTCTCTCATCCCCTGTTCTAAAGTAAGGGCTGTCGATTTCTCGACAGCCCTTATTATTATGGTTTTTCATATTCAGATTCCATATTTTCTGAGGTCAACTCTGCCATCAACTACTTCTATTCCATCTGCTTTCAAAAGTTCTGCCTGACCTCTGCTGCCTCCGAATGCAAATGCACCGGACAGTTCTCCCTTTGAATTGACCACGCGGAAACAGGGAATATGTTCAGGATCCGGATTTTTGTGGAGAGCATTTCCCACAGCCCTTGACATTCTGGGATTTCCCGCCATCTCTGCAATCCGGCCGTAAGTTGCAACATGACCTTTTGGGATTTTTCTAACTGCCTCATAGATTCTCTTTGTGGGACTGTCCGTAACAAGGTCATAACTTTCAGCGATCATTCTTCTGATATCTTTATCGGGCACTGATCCGTCGAGTATGATCGTGTTCCAGTTGTTCTTGTTCTGATGATAGCCGGCCGTTACTGATTTATACGCATCACGCCAGAAATCGCGCCATTGTGGATCAACCTTCACATTCAGATTAATGCATCCATTACGCTCATAAATCCATAGAAACGCCTTTTTACTCCCTCTCACTCTTACCAGCTGCCAGTTAGGATCGTGAAATGGTTTCTCCTCATATACCCTTTCAAAAGACAGCCCGAATTTCAATGCCTCCTCACGTGTCTTCATAAGCTTTTCTCCTCATCATATTCACAAATTCATACTCAGCCTGTTAATAACAGTACTACTGATCCTGATCACATTACTGATATCTGGGTTTTCTAGAAATTCCATGGCAGATACGCTGCCACAATTGCCAGTATCACAGCCGGCAGCATATTTGCAACATTAAATTTTTTCCCCCATACAATATTCACTCCTACACAGAAAATCAACACTGCTCCGATAAGCGACAAATATGCAATTGCCGTTACAGTCATTATAGGAGCAAACAACTTTGCAAGAAGTGTAATGCTGCCTTCAAAAATAAAAACCGGGATTGCAGAAAAAATCGCACCTTTTCCCATTGCTGAAGTCATTACCGCAACAATGATCAAATCCAGTACTGTTTTAACTGCAAGCGTAGTATAATCTCCAAGCAGTCCATCCTGTATTGCACCAACAATTGCCATTGCACCAATTGAAACAGTAAGCGAAGCCGTCACAAAAGCATTTACAAAGGTTACGTCACCACTGTTTCCTGTCTTTCGCTTCAGCCATTCCCCGAACTTCTCAAAACCTCTCTCTATGCCGAGCAGTTCACCAATAATCGTCCCCAGCGCAATGCACAGTACAACCAGCATTGATTTTTCGCTGCTGATGTCTGATCCGCTAATCTTCAGCATTCCCTCCATAGCACCGGCAATCCCTATAAAAACAACAGTTACTCCACAGGCTTTTTCCAGTGATTCCTGCTGTTCCTGTCGAAATAATTTCCCGGCAAAAAGCCCTGCAACACCTCCTGCCACTATGCCGACACTGTTAATAATTGTTCCTAAGCCTATCATATCTTCCTTTCTGACCGCAATACCAAAAACTGTCGTATCATTTGTAATTTTATCTCTATAATGATACCTCTAAATACACGTTCGCTTCAAGCATCATTTTTCTGTTTTAAAACAGATCCAACATATTATCCAAATAAAGTTCTTCTCTGACATGTAACTGATATTCCGGCTTTGTCATGTAATAAAGCAGAAATTCTAAAACCAGTGCACTGCCCAGCCCTCGTCCTTCTATTTTAAAATTAGTAAATCCCATTGGCAAGTAAATATTCTGAATATCACAGATACTGATAAAACCAGGATTTGTCATTGCTTTTGAAAAACGGTATCCTTCATTTGCATGAGGTGCAGTACATTTGTGTTCCAGTCCATCCTCTTCTCCAAGATTTTTGCGGCTCACATCTTCATAACAATATTTTCTGTCTTTACAGCCAAACCAACAGCATTCATTGCATAGAAATTCCACTTTATCTTTCTGCTGCGCAGACAGTGCATTCCATTTATCAAAATCCTTATTCAGGCGAAAATCCGGCACAACATACCGGAAATCTTCTCTTTGTATTTCACTCTGGCATTCTCGGAACTCAGTCAAAACTTTCGTGGTGGATGATACAAAATAAAGTCCCGGATATTTCTTTTTCAAATAATTCAACAGCAAGTCCGAATGAATGATCACACCATTTTGCGTTTTAGCACTTTTCTCAAACAACCTGCAAAGCACATTACATTTTTTATCCGAAAGATGCTCTTCTCTGAGTAAGGAATTGCTGAATGTCAGGCGAGCTGAAATCCCATACTCTTCCATGAGTGCTAAAACTTCCTGTGGATTTTGCTCGCCTGCTTCCACGCGACCACCGCCCCACAAACAGTCCCCGGGTGCTCCATAAATGGAACCGATTTCGCACCAATCGTAAAAATATTCCCTGTGTGTACGAAACAAAGGTAAAAACTCACGATATAATTCATAAAATTCAAATAACCCCGGAAGGTGATAATATACTGTTTTTTTCTTATATTGACTTTGAAATCTGTCATTCATACCTTAATCTCTCCTCAAATTTCAATTGCAATTTTACCTGTTTTAAGAAATTTTACAATTTATCTGTTTAGTAATTTCTTATATGACAGATCAATGGCAAATGCACCCAGCGGTGCAGTAAGTACTATTGCAAGAACTGCTACTGTAAGCACTGTCTCTCCACAGGAAAGGCCTAACGCAAGCGGAATTCCCCCAATTGCAGCCTGTACAGTTGCTTTTGGGGTATATGCCATCATGGTAAATAATCTCTCGTTTCTCTTAAAATCTGTTCCCAGCAAACTTATAAATACACCAGCCATTCTGAATACCAGTGCACCAATAATAACAATGAACGCCTTAGCTCCAACTTTTCCAAGATATCCAATATTTACAGTTGCACCTACAAGCACAAACAAAAAAACTTCTGCTGCAACCCATAGCTTTCCGTATTTTACAGAAAGTCTTCTGGCAACAGCTTCTCTCTTGTTCTGTAAACCAATGCCAATAAACATAATAGCAATTAATGCTGAAAATGTAATTGCTGTTGTCATTTTATCTTCAATCACTACAAGTAAAAATGAAAGGCTTAAAATAATAAGAACCTTTGACGTATCCCGGATATGCACCTGCTTAAAAAAGTATGCCAACATGACTCCCAGTAACAGCCCTATCACAATTCCTCCAAATATTGAAATCGGAATATTTACAAACTTAAGTACAGAAGCGCCTTCCCCCTGCATCATCCCTACAAATGTCGAAAACATAACTATGACATACACATCGTCAACTGATGCACCTGCAAGAATCAGTTGAGGAATTCCTTCGTTTACTCCATAGCCTTCATCCATAAGCTTAACCATTCTCGGAACAACAACAGCCGGCGAAACCGCTGCAAGTACAGCCCCCATAACAGCTGCCTCTAATACGGTTAATCCCATTAATTTGGGTGCCAGAAGGATCATGCCTATCATTTCAAATGATGCCGGTACAAAGCACATAAGAACTGCGGGTCTTCCAATCTTTTTCAGTCCGGATAAATCCAGTCCAAGACCTGCTCTTGTAAGAATAATGATCAATGCAATTTTGCGAAGTTCTGCGGATATTCCAAGAATACTGTCAGCCAGCAGATTGAGTCCATATGGACCCAGAATAATACCTGTAATCAACATTCCAAGTAAAGCCGGCAATTTGATTTTCTGACATAACCAACCCATGAACATTCCCAAAATAAGAATCAGTGAAATACTTAATAACATAAAATTCCTCCTTTATATACACAGAAAAAGCCGATACTATCTGCGTCGATTTAATCGCAGAAGTCATCAGCTTTATAAGCGGTTTAAGTAATTTTATTACTCAGGGAGAACCTCATTCCCTCTGTATTCATAGACAACGATAGCACATAAAATGCTCTTTTGCAAGACAAGTTCATAAAACTCTCATCTTATCTATAAGCTTTGAATATACATGTTTAACAAACCAGGGTTCTGTAGATCTTTCAAGTGCCTCTTCCGGTGAAAACCACGCAACTCCGCTGTTTTCATCTTCCTTTATTGAAACAGTTTCCTCAGAATCTGCCTCCAGAAGGTAAGTAATATTCAGATGCAGATGACTGGATACATACCTGCCATTTTTTACATGTCCGTCCACAGTGAGTGATTCCATTGAAAAAATCTTCTCCGTCAGAGGATGTACCTCCGATATGCCTGCTTCTTCTTTTACTTCACGAACAGCAACTGCCAGCAGATCTGTTTCGCCATCTGCATGTCCACCCAGCCACGACCAGGAATCATATATATTATGATATACCATAAGAACCCTGCTTCTGTCTTTATTCACTACCCAGGCAGATGCTGTAACATGTGCCACTGTATTTTCTCTCAGAAAAGCATTGTCATTATTTCTGATCCACTCCAGAATCAGTGTTTTGTCTTTTTCTTCCTGTTCATTATACGGCTTATAGCTTTTTATCTGCTCTGTCAGTTTCTGCCGGTTCATTTTTATCTCCTTTTATTTAGACTGTACGTAGTATAATCTTTTCTTAACAAGAAGGCAATAGCTGTCTTTCTACATTTTCAAATCTGATCCGTTCGATTGTTTCAGCAAACCGCTCTCCCTTTTTTCCATTTTCTTTATAAAAAAGGAGAATTTTTTCAATCATGTCAAGAGTTTCATCTTCTGAGGTAAAAATTATATCAAGAGCTCTTCCTCTGGATACTTTTTTGCCCCATCTTCCTCCAATGTAGATTTTGTAACCATAAATACTTTCATCTGTTGTATGGAAAGGACATTTTCCCACACATCTTCCACAATGCCGGCAGTTTTCTGTATCAATATGTATCTTACCGTCTACAACTTTGGCAAATCCATTCGGACAGGCAGCCTCCATGGCACACTTTTTGCAGCCCTTACATTTTTCTGCATCCACTACAGGAATCCTCTGACCAATGATTCCCACATCGTTCAGATTGGGCTTTACGCAGTTATTCGGGCATCCTCCAACTGCAATCTTAAATTTGTGAGGAAGTTCCACATCACGGTATCCTTCATAAAATCTGTGAAAAATTTTTTCAGAAAGAGCATAGGAATCCAGCAGTCCGTACTGACAGGTTGTTCCTTTGCAGGATACGATGGGACGCACCTTTGCTCCGGTTCCACCTGTAGTCAGGCCTTCCTGTGCAATAAATTTCTGAAATTCTTCTACTTTTTCATATGGAATTCCCTGCACTTCAACGGAAAGACGTGTCGTATAAGCAAGCATTCCGTTTCCAAATTTTTCTGCTGCATCTGCCATGAGTCTGTGCTGTGATGCTGATACTTTTCCATTTACAGTAACGATCCTTGCTGAAAAATCATCTGTCCCCTTGTTATTGAGAAAACCAATCCCTTTTAATCTTTTAACTTCTTCCTGGCTGACTGTTAATGCTGACATGCCTGTGATCTCCTTATCCTTTTAATTATTAATATAATATACCACTTGAGTATATATTTGAAAAATGATATTATTTTATAGAAATAATAGGTTTTTCCTATAGAAAGAAGAATATTATGACTGTACGCCATCTGATGATTTTTATTACTGTCGCAGAACAGGGTTCTATGAGTGCTGCTGCAAAGTCCTTATATCTTTCACAGCCAACTGTCAGCCAGACAATAAGAGAGCTGGAAAAGCATTATAATGGATTACTTTTTGAGAGATTTGGGAAAAAATTGTATCTTACCGAACGAGGTAAGCTTTTGCTTCCTCATGCAAAGGAACTTGTCCAAAACTTCCAGCATCTGGAAGAAATGATGCTGAATCAGGGGCAGGCTCCTACTCTTCGTCTTGGATCTACCATTACAGTAGGTACATGCCTGACGCCTGCTTTCGTTCTTGATCTTAAAAAAAAATTTACAGATCTGAATGTTTACTCCTATGTCAGCAATACCCGTGATATTGAGCAGAAGCTTCTCAGATCTGAGCTTGATGCAGCAGTTGTGGAAGGTGAGATCAATGCGCCTGAACTTACTGTTCTTCCCATCATTGATGACTCCCTTGTTCTGGCTGTCGGCAAAAACCATCCGTTTTATCAGGCAAATCATCTGTCCGTCATGGATCTGAATGATCAGAACTATGCAATGCGTGAAGCAGGAAGTGGTACAAGACAGCTATTCGAAGATTTTGCCTCCAGATATAATATATCTTATGAAGTCACATGGGAAGCAAACAGTCCACGTACACTCCTGAATGCGGTTCTTTATGATCAGGTGCTCTCTGTTATGTCACTTCGACTGATGGAACCTGAAATAAAAAACCGGACCATTCATGTTTTTTTCCAGAAACGTGGCGAATGGAATCGCAAATTTAAACTTGTATATCACAAAAACAAATTTCTGACACCTGCTATTTATGAACTTGAAAAAATCCTACACAAATACAAACATATGAAACTTCCCCAAAATATGGGAATTTTAATCTGAAAATGTATTTTTGCCTGAAAGAGAGGACTCATGGAACGTTATCTTGATCTTATAATAACAGAAAAGAACATAGAAAAAAATATAGAACAGATACTGCTTCACCAGGCACATCTTACCAGAAGGCAGATCAGCCAGGCAAAATTCAGACCCGACGGTATTCAGAAAAACGGTATTCAGTGCAGGGTAAATGAATCTGTTTTGCCAGGAGACTATATCCGTGTCTGTCTGGAAAATAACTCTGCTGTTTCTGGACAGCTTCTTCCTTCCGAAACTGCAGTTTCCCCTGATATTCTTTATGAAGATGCAGATGTCATTGCTGTAAACAAACCTGCCGGAATCCTCACGCACCCTTCCGGTGTTCATTATGATGACACTCTTTCCAATCAGCTGGTCCGGTATTTTCATGATAAAAAAGAATCGGTTATGATAAGACCTGTAGGTCGTCTGGATAAAGAAACCTCTGGTATAGTACTCTTTGCCAAAAATCGAATTGCCGCTGCGCGTTTACAAAAACAACGGGAAGATCATCTCTTCTGCAAACAGTATGTTGCTGCTGCAAAAGGATTTCTTCCCGTTGATGAGATAAACGTATGGCATACAATTTCATATCCTCTTGTAAAAACGGCAGATCATCCCATAAAAATGAAGGCTGTTATCCAGGAAACTGCCGACTGTGGAAAAAATACTGTCCGTTATTCCGAACTTTTATCGGCAATTACACATTATCAGGTTCTGAAAAGTACTGACAGTTACTCTCTTGTCACAATTTGCCCTGAAACCGGTCGTACTCATCAAATTCGAGTCCATATGAAAGCAATCGGACACCCTCTTCTTGGAGACAGGCTCTATGGAACTCCGTCAATATCAGGTGTTACTCTTTTTAACAGAGCTGCACTTCATGCCTGGAAGATCACTTTTAATCAGCCTTTTACCGGGGAAAAGATCTCACTTGAAGCAATACTACCCGAGGATTTCGGTTACTTTTCAGGATAAGTATTTTTGTATTCTTCTCTGATTTCTTCCGGTACAAGGCTTCCGCCTGTTGCCCACGCAATATGAGTAGCATTGCCCATTTTTTCAATGAGCCCTTGTTCTTTCAGATACTCTTTTACTGTTTCTTCCTGATTCAGCCGGATCGGTCCCTGGAAGGCTGCACATGCACTTGGTTCAAGAAAGATATCTTCTGTTTCAAGAAGATCTCTCATATAGTCATAAAGCTTTCCGTCACGGATTGTAAATTCGCCGCTTAATAACGGTTTCATCACACCGCCGACAAATCCGGAAGGACGTCCGACTGCCAGTCCGTCTGCATGAGTAAGACCTGTAAGTCCGATATCCTGGACTGAAATTTCATGATTCAGGCCTGTAGCCATTCCTGTCAACATACATGGCGCCTGCGTTGGTTCTACAAAGAAGCAGTGCACATTATCTCCAAACATCAGTTTCAGCCCGAAACTGACTCCGCCCGGGGCTCCGCCTACACCACATGGAATATATGTAAACAATGGATGTTCGGCATCTACTGTAACTCCAAGTTGTTCAAGCTGTCCGACCAGACGCTTTGCCGCTACCGCATATCCCAGGAAAAGAGTTCTTGAATTTTCATCATCTACAAAATAGCTTTTCGGATTTTCATCAGACTGCTTCCTTCCGTTTTTTACAGCTTCACTGTAGTCAGATTCATATTCGATAACTGTAACACCATGACTTCTGAGGAGATCTTTTTTCCACTGCTTTGCATCTGCGGACATATGAACAATAACTTCATATCCTACTGCTGCACTCATAATGCCGATACTCATTCCAAGGTTTCCTGTAGAGCCGACCTGAATAGTATATCCCCTAAAAAACTCTCTTGCTTCCGGCTCAGCCAGTTTCTCATAGCTGTCACCTGGTTTCAGAATTCCGTTTTCCAGCGCAAGATCTTCTGTGTGCTTCAGCACTTCATAAATACCTCCTCTGGCTTTGACTGAACCTGCAATTGCAAGATGACTGTCCTGTTTCAGAAGGAGTTTTCCTTTAAGGTCACTGTTATATTTTTCATTGATTTTAATCTGTATCTCAGGAATCGGTGTAAGTACAGACTCAATAATTCCGTTTCTTGCTTTTGTTTCCGGAAAACATTTCATAATAAATGGTGCAAAACGTTCCAGTCTGGCTTCTGCATCATCTATGTCTTTCATGGAAAGTTCCATTGTTTTTCTCGCTTCTTCCATGGAAGTTTTGTCCGGGTTGATCCACGCAACTTCTTTTTCCTGCGCTATATCTCTGACAATAGGAAATTTTTCTTCCAGTTCCTGTAAATTTATTTTCATCGCTTATTGTCTCCTTTGTTTAATATAAGCTGCCGGTGTCATACCAGTATACTGATTAAAATACTTGTAAAAGTGATTCAGATTCTGGTAGCCGGCTGCAAGTGCGGCTTCTTTTACAGATAAATTTTCTTCTTCCATCATCTGGCTTGAACAATCAGGCACTTCCATTGATCATGAAGAAATCTCTGCAAAACTTCTCAAACGATTAAAATCTAAAGAAGATGCTGTAATTGAATCCATCGAAGGATACCAGATGACTGATGCCCCAAAATATCGTATGCGCCTCGTCCACGTACATATGGATTATATCACAGCTGAACTCAATGATGTATATAAACAGGTTGATTCTTTGATTTCTTCTGCTCCTGATTATAATAAAGCCATCCAGTTACTAACTGCCATTCCGGGTTTTAAACGTGATAGTGCAATTACTATCATCTCCGAAATTGGTATTAATATGTCTCAGTTTTGCAATTCAAAACGCTTGTGTTGTTGGGCTGGTCTTACTCCTGGCAACAATGAATCTATTGGTAAGAAGAAATCTGTTCGCATTAACGTGCCAGTGTCTGCCTCAAACCTGCATTAGTACAATGTGCTCATGCAGCCGTGAAATCTGATAAGTCTCTTTACTACAAAAAGAAATACGAATCACTTGTTAAGCGTCGTGGCAAGGAAAGAACTATTATGACTTTTGCTCGTATGATTCTTACTGCCATCTACCAGATGCTCTCTACTGGAAAGGTATGGAATCCAAGCAATCTATACAAAATCAATATGCCTGCACCTTTAGTTGAAAAACAGAAGGCTAAGGCAATCAAGCAAGCTAAGAAACTTTCACACTATCCCTCCTAATACCATTTGTCCGTTTTGTTTTGAGTGTGCACTGCTCTTATGCACTTATTATGGCAAAAATACATCTTATTTTGTATCCCTGATTTTGATATTATTATTATGAATTTTGACATTAATCACTATTCTTCATAATGATATTGCATAAAGCTTTTGTATATCATAATAAAAAGTAATGCATTTTGTCTAATTTATGTTCACTTTTTTCTGTCTTGACAGACATATTTTTTCATGTAAAAATACTCTTACTGATTATTTTATTTTGGAGGTTTTTATGTCTTCTCAGGTTCGTGATATGACCAAAGGAAATCCAGGAAAACTGATTTTTCTTTTCGCACTTCCTCTGATGCTCGGCAATGTCTGCCAGCAGCTTTATACTATGGTAGATACAGTTATTGTTGGACAGGTTGCCGGAGTGCAGGCCCTGGCTGCCCTAGGTGCAGTGGAATGGATCATGTGGATGGTTCTTGGTGTATCTACAAGTATTACTCAAGGTTTTGCTATCCTTATGGCACAGGATTACGGAGCTCAGAAATGGCGCAAACTGAAGCAGACAGTAGCCCACAGTTACAGACTTGCTGCTGTTATGGCTGTTCTTCTTTTTATCCTAAGCCAGGCGGGTGCATATTGGATTCTCACTCTTTTGAATACTCCTGATAATATTATCGATATGTCTCTTCTGTATCTCCGTATCGTATTTTGTGGAATTCCCGTTGTGGCTGCCTATAACATTTTTGCAGGTGTTTTACGTTCTCTTGGCAACAGCCGCACTCCACTGATTGCAATGGTCATTGCTGCAACGATCAATATTATCCTGGATCTCATTTTTGTAGGATGGTTTCACATGGGTGTAGCAGGTGCTGCACTTGCTACTGTTATTTCACAGGCTTTTTCTGCACTATACTGCTTCTTTGCAGTCCGCAAGATTGATATCGTACATATAACAAAAGAAGATTTCCAAACTGTACCAGGGCTTAACCGTAAGCTTCTTACCCTGGGTACTCCGATTCTTTTTCAGGATGTGATCATTTCAGTTGGTGGTCTTGTTGTTCAGTTTGTGGTTAATGGTTATGGTTTTCTTTTTGTTGCAGGTTTTACTGCTACGAATAAACTTTATGGTATTCTGGAAATGGCGGCGATTTCCTATGGATATGCAATTATAACTTATGTTGGCCAGAATCTGGGAGCTGGAAGGATTAGCCGCATCAAAATAGGGGTCCGCGCAAGTGTTGTGCTTGCTTTTCTTACCTCTGCTTTTATTTCAGTTATTATGTATGTATTTGGAAGACATATCCTCACTGCTTTTATTTCCGGTGACCCTTCGCAGACTGAACAGGTACTTGGCATTGCATGGCACTATCTTTCTATTATGGCAAGTGTTTTATGCATTCTTTATTTTCTTCATGTTTACAGATCTGCTCTTCAGGGTCTTGGTAATACGATCATTCCTATGGTAAGTGGTATTATAGAGTTTTTTGTCAGGGTTGGCGTGGCATTGTTTCTTCCAATGTTTATGGGACAGAATGGAATTTTTTATGCTGAGATTGCAGCATGGACGGGAGCTGCTGTCCTACTGGCTCCAAGTTATTATGTTAATATTAAAAAGTATCGAGATAGCTAATGTGAAATACATATCTGCAATATTATTAGTCAACGTAAAAAAGCTCAGGGATTTCTGCTTGATTTCAGATGTCCCTGAGCATTTTTGATATTTTGTTATTTTTCGGATAGTTCCAGTATTTTCATCAATTCTGTTTTGGGATGTTCCGGATTTTGCTGATATACATCTATAACGGAAGAATCTTCGCTTCTGTCACAGAAAGCAGGAAAAATAAATCCGCATTCTGGTTTTCCTGGTTCGTAATCTCCTGTAACAGGGCAGATTGCACAGATAATGTATTCGTATATTTCTTCTGATTCCCATAAACTTTCATGATCTTTGGATTTTAGTGGGATATCGTATATATTGTGATACAGATAAATTGCGTAGTCATGTGTACTGCGATAATGTTCTGCTATATACTCATAAAATGTATCCAGAAGTGCATCGTTTTTGAGTCCGCAGGTTTTTATCCCAAGGAGTAGCTGACGGATTCCTGTTGGTTTCATGGATTTTTGGGGAATGCAGTATCTTTTGAGGTTCTGATTTGTCGGTGCAAAAGGGATTGTTTTTGCTATGTTAAGGTTGGTAATTTTTTCGGATTGTTTCAGCTTCAGGAAGTTTGTATTGAAGGTTCCGTCAATGAATCCATCTTTGTCCAGATATCATCCGGCTATGCGGGTCATCGAGGTGCGTGAAGGTGTCATTCGGCGGGTCAGTTCCAGCATGTCTTCGCGGTTGATTGGTTTTGTTTTTGGCATAGGGTGGATCCTTTCATGTAATGTTGTTGGATTTGTACAATTTGATTTGTGAAGATTTATGGTTTGCAGTTCACGTAATCTGCTTCATGAATGGTATACAGGATAACGCTGTGTTTCCGGATTTCTTACACACGTCTATGGATGTCTGCTTTTGCAGAACTCGCTTCGCTCAGACAAGCAACGCAGCCATCACTAGTGTGTAAGAAATCTCGGAAGCCTCGCGGGCATCCTGTCTCCATTCATTGAAGAGATTACTGCATGCAGCAATAATCACATTCTGCCCTGTACTGGCTCCAAGCCATAGGCAAATTAAGGTCTTTTGCATCGGGAAATGTATAAAATACTTATATCGATGCTAAAATTTCAGTATATCGCAGAATCCGGCATCGAAAATTGAAGAAATCTTCTGTATCGATGCTGACAATCATCTTAACAAAATCCTGCAGAAAATTATCATTAACGGTATAGAAAAAAGCGGGCAAGTCCGCTTTAAACTCCCTGAATCCCTTAAGCTTTGAGGGACTTGCTACGCTTTGCACGCCAGATGCAGTCTGCTTCAGCAGACATATCCCTCACTACTTCCAGTGCTTGTTTTGCACTTCTTTTTGGTCGGAATCCATATGAACATTCTCTGAAATCAGCTTCGAATACCGGTTCTATGGCTATCGACTGGTGTGCCCCAGCTTTGTTGGGCACGCTCCTATAAAGCAAAAAAAGTACTTAAACCTCTCAGTCTAAGTACTTCTTGTCTATCATAACTTCAAAACTACATACATGTTGACTAAACAACTCAATCTTAAACCATGCTTACGCTTCGTCGAGCCCAGTCATCTCATGACTCCGTCATTCGATGTCCTTTGCTTCGCAAATGTCTGCCTTTCCACGTTTCCATTCCGAAATGCAAGCATTCCTCATGTCACGTGCGGCGGCAGCCGCTCGTCTCAGCTATTGGTCAAGCCCTCACCCTATTAGTAGCAGTCAGCTCCACATGTTGCCATGCTTCCACCCCTGCCCTATCAACCTCGTCGTCTTCAAGGGGGTTTACTCCTTTCGGATGGGATATCTCATCTCGAGGGGGGCTTCACGCTTAGATGCCTTCAGCGTT
>NZ_JBQHUL010000016.1:0-69969 GCF_052065235.1 Blautia sp. HCP28S3_G10
TCAGAAAAAAGCCGCACAAACATGAGGTATTGTCAAGTGTTTTTTGAGTTACTGGTAATAAAAAAGGAAACTCCTTTTTTACAAGGAATTTCCTTAAGTAAATGACATTGGTTCACTCCATTCACAGCAACTTGGTCAAAATCCATTCCAAATCACCTTCGGTGATGGGATTTTGCCCTGTATGTCTCGGGATTTTGCCATATTCATGGCAAAACACCTCGCAGGATTACCTGTGAACAGTAACTCTACATCATCTATAATTCAATTTTCAACTTAATCCTCTTGAAATCTGTCATGAAATCTGATATCCTCCTGTTATACGAAAGTATGTTCGCTTTATATTACAGAAAGGAGCCGGTCAATGGACGGATTTCAGTTTGAATACAGATGTGCGGAACTTCTGAGAAACCGTGGATTTCACAAGGTTTCTGTTACGCAGAGCATCGGGGATCAGGGTATTGATGTCATCGCCTACAAAAACGGTAAAAAATACGGAATCCAGTGTAAATACTATTCCCATACTGTTGGTAACAAAGCCGTTCAGGAAGCTTATTCCGGCGCAGGATTTTATGACTGTGACCATGCTATGGTCATGACCAACAGCACCTTTTCACGTGCTGCCAAAGAGCTTGCCGAAAAACTTGACGTACAGCTGATGGAAGGCTGTCCTTCTAATGACATCTCAGGTGCCATGTACAAAATTCTCCGGCTTACCAATAGCTCTATACTTATTCTGGAAGCTTTTATTTTCTGTGGCAGTTTTCTTTTTCAGTATCCTGAACTGTCACTGCCCGGATATTTTTTACTTACCCTGACATTTCTTGCAGCAATTTCTTCTCTTCCTGGTTGGCACAAACTGTTCTTCAGTTTTTTTTCCGGAACATTATATCTGCTTATTTTTCTGTTACTTATTATTCCGGGGATTTTTTATGGAAACCTGAATTACTGGCTTCTTTTCAGTATTCTTCCTGTTATTTTTTCCTTTGCACATGTTTTCTTTTTGCAAAGAGATCTGGATCGATCTGACGAAGAACGTCCCGTAAAACGTAAAGAAAAGCGCAAAATTTCCCGCCTCGGACGGTTATATGCAGACGCATTATCTACTCAGCTGAAAGTTCCTGTTACTTTCCGAAACGGTCAGAAAACCGAGGAAGGATATCTGTTTGAGTATGACTGTTGCTGTTCTGATATACAGCTCATACACCGTGCGGAACTGTATTTAAACAAAAGTCTTCTCAACCGTTATGACCTTCAGATGACAGATGCAGGGCTTTCCCTGATTCAGCATGACAGGAAGAATTTCTATCACCGTTAAGAAATTATAATATCTTTTAGTTTTCGTTTCGGTACATAATGTACATCATTTTCATCACGATAATACTTTGTACTCTGGCCTTCTTCAATTTCGGTCAGGACGATTTTTTCATCTGGTTTTCCAAAAGCCACGATCAGTACCGGTATAAGATTCTCAGGAAGCTCCAGGGCTTCCTTTACTTTCTCCGGTCCGAAATTACCAATCATGCATCCTCCAAGGCCTTTTTCTGCTGCCGCAAGAAGCATGGTCTGGGCTACAATTCCCACATCTTTCTGATATCTTGCTATGGAATCTCCCAGATTCAAATCCTGGCAGATCACAATAAATCCTGTTGGACATTTTCCTACATGGGGAAGTTTCATGTCCGGCAGTGCTCTCGCCCACTTGGTAAAGCTCTGTATGAGAGCAACTTTTTCTTTCTGCCATGCGAGATAATAACGAAACGGCTGTCCATTTACACTGGAAGGTGCAAACCTTGCACAGTCTACAAAATCCGCCAGTTCTTTTTCTGTAAAATGATAAGATTCATCATATCCTCTGTAGCTTCTGCTCACCTTTACAAGGTCTTTAAACATATCAGTTTTCCTCCTCAGATCTCCCCGAAATCTTTTGCACATTGTCTGAGTTTTTCTCTGATCGGAAGGTGATACGGACATCTTGGCTCGCATTTGCCACAGCCGATGCATTCAGAAGCTTTTACCTTGAGTGTGCTGTAACGATCCCTTGCCCAGTCTCCAAGGTCATATCTCTGAAGATATCCTGCAAACAGGAACACACTCGGAATATTGATTCCGACCGTGCACGGTGCACAGTAATTACAGCGACGACAGAAATCTGTTCCCAGCTGTTTACGCACTTCATCCATCTTAGCCAGTTCTTCCTCTGTAAGTGGTGATGTGTCAGAACATGCTTTCATATTCTCTTCAATCTCTCTGCTCTCGGCCATACCCGGAATGACAACTGTAACATCAGGATTGGAACAGACATAACGAAGTGCCAGTGTCCCATCTTCGATGGCACCGCCTGCCAGAGGTTTCATATCAATAAATCCGATATTTTTTTCCGCACATTTATGGATAAGTTCCGCACCCTGCTGCTCTACAATATTATACGGGAACATGATAGTCTCAACCCAGTCCAGATCCAGTGCGCGTTCAAATACCGCAGTAGAATGGGCAGTCAGACCGATATGTCCGATTTTTCCTGCCTCTCTTGCCTCCATAAGTGCTTCCAGTGCACCGCCTTCTCCAATAACCTGATCCAACTGCTCCATGCTTGGGTTATGCACCTGATAAAGGTCTATATAATCTGTGCAGAAATTTTTAAGACTTATCTCAATATCTGCTGCCATGGCATCTTTTGTTCTGGACATTGACTTTGTTGCCAGCACAAATTTATCTCTCATTCCTTCCAGTCCATAACCAATATACTGTTCACTGACCGTATACCCTCTTGCTGAGTCAATATAGTTAATTCCTTTTTCAGCCATTTCATGAAGAAGTTTTCTCGTTCCTTCTGCATCTATTCTCTGAATAGGTATACCGCCAAAACCCATTCTTGAAATCTTAAGTCCCGTCTTTCCAAGTGTTCTGTATTCCATAATGATTTCCTCTCTCCTGTATAAATATTTTTTCGTTTTTTCTTATTATACATGGAGAAGAAAGATTTGTCATCTGCCGTTTGCTTCAACATTTTCGTATGCTGTCTGATAAAAAAATTCACTGCATATTTACAGAAAAAAAGCTCACAGACAGATATCCTCTGTCCGTGAGCCGGTTTTAAATTTATTTTATTGTGAAAGACTGGCCTGTATTGTAGAAATTATCTTCATACATCACATAAATATTATAAGTGTCTGCTTCCATTCCCTGAAGAGGGATTGGAATTGTCTCATGGAACTGCATGACAACTTTCAGATAAAGACGTATATCAGAAAGATCATAAACATAGGTATTATTTTCACTCTGAAAAATAACCTGTGAAATTCTATGGTCATCAGTACCAACATAAAGCGTTTTTCCCATTATCTTGAGGCTGACTTTATCAGATGAAATTGTCTCAGATGGTGCTGAATTTATTTTTTTGTTCGTGGAAACAGGCTGCCACAGTTCACCCTTGATATAATCATTTTCCACTTCCATCGGTGTCGCAAGGTCATTATAATCGATCAGCATTTCCGAAGCACGATAAAAACTTGTGGCAATATCAAATTCATTCAGCACTTCTCCTGTATCATAATCATATTCAAACGTTTTTCCTGTTGTCTTTATATGTCCCGACATACTGAAAATATGATTAGATTCCTCATCATAAACTGCATTGGACGTTATATTTGAAAACGCAGTCGGGATGCTCTTAATCTGTTTTACTGTACCTGCATTCTCATCAACAGAATAAACCAGAATATATGAATATCCTGTAGCCTCATAAGATGGCAGTTCGGATTTATGATTCCATAGATAATGGTTATCAAACATGGAAATCTCCACTGTATCCGGATTTCCATCCAGATCCGCACTCAGCTGATACACACTGTGTGGCTGATAATGATAGGTAAAATCTCCGTCAGGGATAAGGACATATTTTTCAAATTCTGAACCTTTCCAGAAATACGGATCACACAGAATCCATTTGATTTCTTTTGTAGCCCAGTCAATTTTTACTGATGATTCAATATTTCTGGCATTAACAAGAATTGTACCTTCTTCCGGCTGATAGGAAACTGTATTTAAATGTGCCCAGTCAAATCTGTCTGCAAATTTATCTCCAAATATATCTTTCAGATTCAGCTCATCAACAACTTCTCCTGTTTCCCTGTCAATCTCCTGAATAACGTCCTCCACATGTGCCTTCATGGAACTGCTCAGAACCAGCAGGTTACCTCCCGGTTCTTTTTCAATCACTTCATGATGAACTCCACCTGAAACATAATACATTCTGTATGCCCGTCCCAGATAATCCATTTCATACATATTCGTAGTCTGTGGTTTGTGAACCGACGGTACATATCCTGCCGGATCCTGCCATATCATTCTGTGATTACTGAGCATAAAAACTCCATAATTGGCAGTCTCCCTTGACATATACCATCGAATATCGCCCATGCAGTCATACGCAAACGGATAATGTGTACGCTGTCCATAAACCATAGTAAGTTCAAATGCTGACTCTCCTGATGTCTGAACAGGAGTAACTGCATCCTGCATATTTTCCGGGAGTGCATCTGTTGTGATTTTAATTTCCTGCAAATCCGTTGTTTTTCCCTGAGAATCCAGAAGTTCCAGTACAACCGTGTTTTCCATTCCCGGATAAAGTCCTATAATCGGGATTCTGTGAGACGTTGCCGCAGCCACTTCACCCGAAATATCAGCAGCCTCTGTCTTTCCTTTTACAGTGAAACGTACACCACAGGATTCATCTGTATCAAAAAGTACCACAGCTGTCAGAGGGGAAATCTGATATGGATTGGAAATAACCATCGGTTCTTCCCATGTATACCCGTTTTCCTGCTCTGCCTGAAGCTGCTGATCAATTTCCAGGGAGGTCTCTACCAGTGTTGCTTCTTTCTCAATAGTTGTATCAATATCATCTGAATCCTGATCATTTTCCTGGATCTTAATTGTATTATCCCTGTCCATTTTTACTTTCAGTTTCTGTTTGTAATATCCAGTATAATCAGATCTCAGTTTTTCTATGACTTCAAAAGAACTTTCCTGTCCGGTCAGTTTCATGAAAGTATTATAAATACCGATACGTTTTTTCCATCCGATGATTCCCACCGGGATCATCAGTATCAGTACAACCACAATAATGATCAGTAAAATTTTTCGACCCTTTTTCTTCATTTCTTCTCCCCTAGAAGGATAAACTATATCCCGTATTGTAGATCACTCCATCTACAGAAATATAGATATCCCAGTTACTTTCTTCAAGTCCGTCAACTGCGGTCCAGCCATTTACGCTTACTGATGTACCCTTTTCTCCATCTGTTGCCGACTGTCTGAGTTCGTATGTTCTCTGCTCATTTTCGCTCTGAAGGATCAGCTGTCCATCTTTCAGATCTGCTGCCTTTGTATCTGTCTGACAGATTCCCGTGACAGATACTTTAATATCATCAAGTGTTACACTGATTCCCTCCGGTACTGTTTCTGCCTGTGAAAGATCTGTATCTGTTGCCTCATAAGCCGTTTCTCCAAGGCTTCCCAGTACCTCCGGTACTTCTGTCAGATCTGCGGAAACTGTATATGGTGCCATACGGAATGATCTGTACGTGAGTGCATTATAGGTATCTCCAGCCACAGTCAGTTCAAAAGTCAGGTTTCCGTTATCTACCTGATCTATATGTGTCATTTTGGTAAGACCCTGCTGAAACATATCGGACGGATAGTAATCACTTCTGTTTTCTTCATCATTATGAAGATGTGATCCTGCTGTAATAAAGAGATGAGCCTTTGTTCCATCAAGAGAATCGACTCCTGAAATCCAGTCAGCATACCAGTCAGCACCGCGTTCTTTACCATATTCATAAACCTGGGAAACTGTCATATTCTCTGTATCAATGTGATAGATCACAGCTCTTGAATATACATCATCACCGGTAACACGTTTGTCATTGTCTTCTCTCTTAACCTTCGCAGTACCATTGTCAAAGAGCATAATATCGCCGTTATCCAGCATGGTTACATTATGCTGCGCATAAAACCATTCAAAATCTTCTCCCTCCGGAGTAAAGAAATATTTGCTGTCTGTTTTGTCCCAACCAGTCGGATCACCTAAAATCCATGCGATTGTTTTGTCTGATTTATTCACAGCTACGATTGCGTCTTTATGTCTGGCTGAAAGAAGGACAAGATCATTCTGTTCATCATACCAGATTCCGTTATTATGGAACCAGTCAGATTCCTCACTTCCATCGGAATCCATTGAAGCAGACTGTCCGTCTTCCATATTTATCAGGTCTTTCATATCCAGTTCCCATACAACTTCTCCTGTTGTTCGGTCAATTTCCACCACATAATCCTCTACAGAGCTTAAATCGGGACTGTCAGATGCAACAAGAAGGTTTCCGTTGGGAAGTTCTCTGAAATCATGATGCATTCCGCCTGGTACTGCATATTCTCGGTAAATTCTTCCTGTAAGATCTGTTTCAATCAGTCCTTCTTTATAATAACTGGATTTCAATACATAGGAAGCCGGCATCATAAGATGTCCGTTTTTCAGCTGATGTACTCCCAGTGTTCCTCCAATTGTGGTATAAAAACGAATATCTCCTGCTGAATCTACTGCATAAAGAGATCCCATTGTCGAGCAGAGGAACGTCAGGTTGGAATAATCATAATTATCCGGATCAGATACTTCTGCCTTGATTTCACCGTAATCAGCATTCAGTGCTTCTGTACTTACCTCATAAGAAGCAGACTTTCCATTATCAAGTTCAATAACAACTTCTGTCGTATCTCCGCTATACAGGCCGTAAACTGGTACAATATGCTGTTTTGAGGCTTCAAATGTGCCTGTAATATCGTTTTCGGATGATTTCCCTTTTACTGTAATTGTTCCACCCACTTCTTCATCTGTTGTAAATACCGCCACTGCTGACAATGGTGCTGTACCATATGGATTTACAACAATCAGTGCATCTTCCAATGAATAATCATTCCCGGCTTCCTGGAGAAGTGCCTCATCCGTTGCTTTCTGCTGTTCAAAAATATCAGTTTTTTCAAGAATAGAATTTGTCTCTGTTTCACTGGAATCCGAACTTTTTTCCGATGAAACTTCTGCTTTTATCTGTGCCGGCAATGCTGTTGATGCTGTTCCACAAAGCACCAGTGCTGCCATCCATAAATATATTCTGTTCTTCATAGAAATTCTCCCAATCGTATGATATTTTACTTTGTCAAAACGCAGTTATATTTTTCTGACTCAAAATTATAATTCAGCTGAAGTCCTTCAGCACCTTCATTTACCTCGTAGATGATCCAGCCTTCATTTGATCCGAAATTCAATGTGTTTCCAGGCATACGGACCATTCCCAGATCAGTCAGGAATTCATCGGATATTCTTTCATATGTATTTCCTTCGCTGTCAGTAACTGTCATATTTTTCCAGTCAATGCTCTCTTTACTTCCGTCCTTCTCGATCTTCATTTTGATAAGACAGAAGGTTTTTCCATCTTCTGCTTCCTTTTTAAAGTCATTTGTCTCGACACTTGTGTAACCAAGTTCCACACTGACATTTTCCAGAGAAGAATTCAGTTTTACATCTTCCACAGTCAGATTCCAGCCTGCAACAGAAGCTGTTGCACTGTCAAAATCGCCTTTTACCCCCTCAGAAGCTGCCGTTTCGTCTTCTGCTGCATCTTCTGTGTCTTCTGAAGTTTCTGTTTTCTCACTGTCTGTTGCTTCAGTATCTTCTTCCGCTGCATCATCGGTTTCTTCTGCTTCCTCAGTTTCGTCTACTTCTTCAGAGTCTTCACTTTTCTCTTCATGTGACTCAGTAACTGTTGTGTTTTCCTCTGTTTTCTTTTCAGAGCCACAACCTGCTATCATTCCTGCTGCAAGTACTACTCCGAGAATCCATGCAAATTTTCTGTTTTTCATAATCAATACACTCCTTATTTAATGTTTTGATTTTGTATTTCATATACAGGAAGTTCTATCCAGAACAGAACACCTTCTGAAAGATTTTCTGCTCCGCATCTTCCCCTATGTTTTTCCGTTATTTTTCTGACAACAAAAAGTCCAAGTCCGACATTTTTCAGTTCAGCCTGGTTGTCTGATTTCTGCTTTCTTGAAAATGTATAAAAGCTGTCCCAGATATGTTCCATCTGGTCTTTTTCAATCAGTTCACCTTCATTATAAACTTCGATACGTACCTTGTTCTTTCTTTCAGTCACACTGACACGCATCTTTCTTCCCTGACCTGTATGCTGCAGTGCATTCATAAGATAATTATTTACTGCCCGCTCCAGATACATCTGATTTCCGCAGACGCAGCATTCCGGCGTGATTTCTTTTTCTACCCGGATACAGTTTTTGCGAAAGATTGCATCATAACGCATAAGAAGATATTCCATAAGCTCTGAGACATCTGTTTTTCCTGTTTTCATACTGTCAAGCTGATTATCCAGCATGGTAAAATCAAGAAGTTCACCTATCATTGTTGACATTTTGTCCAGTTCTTCATGAATAGAGGAAAAATAATATTCCCTGTCAACCTTGTCCCCCATCATCTCAAGCATTTCCACCTGACTGGATATCACTGCAAGAGGTGTCTTGAGCTCATGGGAAATATTTGCAACAAATTCTTTCTGCCTGTCCTGAAGCTGATAATCTGCCTGCCTGTTTCGATCATGGAATCTGTTATCATATTTTTTTATGATCAGAACTTCTCCTGCCAGACACAACATGACTGCCAGACATAGATAAATAACTGTCCCCTTCATGAATTCAATGCCTGACTGAACTTCTTTTCTTATGTATACGTAATATGTCTGATCTTTCTGAAGAACTTTTCCCCTCAATATTAAAATATGTCTCAATTGATAGGAATCTTTATCTATGTAGCCTTCCGGTACAAACTGCTCTATTCTGCTTATTACATGCTTACGCACAAACTCATCGGAAATAGTATTTCTGGAAGAATATAAAATTTTATACTTCTGATCCACTATCAGCAGTTCATATTTTTCTTCCTGATATTCATTTATTGCTTCCTGCTCATCATCATTCAGATCATTCAACTCCATACCCTGAAGTTCTTTATATAAATTACGTATAACAGATGATTTCTGGTGAATATAAAAAGGATAACTTCCCAATGCATATACAGCTATTACAACAACAGCTGAAATCAATGTATACCACACCAGGATTCCATGCTCTTCTTTTCTATATTTACCTGTCATTGTTCCTCCCCGAAAACATATCCAACTCCATAAACCGTCCTGATATAATTGCACTCTTCACCAAGCTTTTTGCGTAGCTGTTTTACAAGAGTATCTATTGTCCGGATATCGCCTTCATAATCATATTCCCAGACTGCATCCAAAATAACGTTTCTCTGAAGAATCATGCCTCCATGTTCCATAAAATAAAGAAGAAGTTCATATTCTTTGCGGGTTGTCTTAATAAGTGTTCCGTTTTTATAAAGCTTCTGTGATGTCTTATCTAAACGCAGTTCTCTGTATTCCAGAACCTCTCTCATCTTTCCGGCACGTTTCAGCAATGCTTCGATATGCATTTTCACAAGACTCAGCGAAAAAGGCTTTGTGATATAATCATCTGCACCCTTTTCAAACCCGCTGATCTGATCTGCCACCGCTGATCTGGCCGACAAAATGATCACAGGAACTTCAGATATTTTTCGAATTTCTTTTAAAACTGTATAACCACTGATATCCGGAAGCATCAGATCCAGAAGTATCAGTTCTATTTCCTGTTTTTTCTCTCGAAAAAGTGTCAGGGCACTATTTCCATCGGATGCATATTCGACATCATATTCCTGCAGTGCCAGAAAATCTGTCATGGTCTTCAAAAGCTTCGGTTCATCTTCTACGATCATGATCTTAATATTTTTCATTTCTCTCTCCTGGTATTTTCATATTAAAGCAAAATAAATTATATAATCAAAATTTGATATAATTATGATAAACGAAATATTTTTGTAATTCGATAGTAATATTAGAGAAAAAAAATACCGCCGGCATTCGCCGACGGTATTTTCTACATTATCAAACACGTGACAGATATTCACCTGTTCTTGTATCGATTTTAAGTTTGTCTCCCTGATTTACAAACAGCGGAACCTGTACCTGTGCTCCTGTTTCAACAGTTGCCGGTTTAGTAGCTCCCTGCGCAGTATTTCCTGCAAATCCTGGTTCTGTTTCAATTACCTCAAGTTCAACAAACAGAGGTGGTTCAATTGCATATACGTTTCCGTTATAAGAGCAAACCTTAACAACTTCGTTTTCTTTAACAAATTTAAGAGAATCACCAACCTGATCAGCTGTAAGTGCAATCTGATCATATGTTTCTGTGTTCATGAAGTTGTAAAGTTCTCCATCATTATACAGATAACTCATATCCACACGGTCAATACGTGCCTGCGGGAATTTTTCTGTAGGACGGAAAGATTTTTCCAGTACAGCTCCTGTAATGATATTTTTATATTTTGTTCTGACAAATGCAGCGCCCTTTCCAGGTTTTACATGCTGGAATTCAACAATCTGACATACATTTCCCTCAATTTCAAGTGTGATACCGTTTTTGAAATCACCTGCTGAAATCATATTAAAATCCTCCTTCTGATAGTGTTCACTGTTAACCATTCTATAATATACATGAAAATATTTCAACTATTTTTTTTATTATGTAGCAATTTTTTCTTCTATTTCTTTTATCAGTTCTTCAAAAGGTTTCTCACCGGTAACAACTTTGATATCCGCAAACTTGTCATAAACCGGATCCCTCTGTTTCAAAAGCTTTTTGATCTTTTCATCACGGTCTTCGCCATCAAGGAGCGGGTCTTTTCTTGACCCTTCCAGTCGTTTCTTCAGTGTTGCAAATGAACCTTTAAGATATATGATAGTACCAAGCTGTTTGAGATATTTTTCGTTCTGCTCCTGCAGCGGAAGTCCCGCTCCCAGGGATATCACCTTACGGTTCTTGTCCTGTATCAGCTGTTTCAGTGCCAGAGTTTCAAGTGCTCTGTAATATGGTTCTCCAAATCTTTCAAATATTTCTCTTGCAGAAAGATTCATCTTTTTGGTGATGATCTTCTCCAGATCTATAAATGGAAGTCCCAGATCCTTCGCTAACTGTTTTCCTACTCTTGTTTTTCCTGAACCCATAAACCCAATAATGACAATATGGTTCATGAAATCCCCTCCTCCTTTTTGTAAAAATATAACACTATTTTTTCCAGATAACGCTTCAGCACTATCTGGATCTCTTCTTTTGGATTGATCGGCTTAACAAGGATATTACGGATGCCGGCTCTTTTTGCGCCCCATACATCTGTAAAAAGCTGATCTCCTATAAATATTGTGTTCCCGGTGTCCGTACCCAGAAGCTCCATTGCCTTTCTGTAATTTCCTATTGCCGGCTTATGAGCATTTTCTATAAACTTTGCACCGATCGCACTGTTAAATGATGAAACACGTTCAATTTGATTATTTGACAGAAAGCAACACTGAAATCCCAGTTCTTTCAGGTGCCTGAACAGAGCGATTGCCCTGTCATCTGCCGGTGCACCATGAGGAACCAGAGTATTGTCAATATCAAACAGAAGCCCTCGGTAGCCCTCCTGATATAATCTGTCATAATCTATCACATATGCGGAATCCAGATATTCATCCGGAAAAAAACATCGAAACATGAATTCTGTTCTCTCCTGCCAGTTTTATTGTTGCTGTGCAACAGCTGTATTTATTATCGTTCAGCCAGAGGTACATACTCTGCTTCCGGCAGAACACTCTTGTATGCAGGACGAATGATCTTGTCTGTATTGATAAGCTCTTCCATACGGTGTGCACTCCAGCCTACAATACGTGCCACTGCAAACATCGGTGTATAAAGCTCAAGCGGCAGATCCAGCATACTGTAAACAAATCCGCTGTAAAAATCCACGTTGGCACTTACACCTTTATATATTTTTCTTTCTTCTGCAATCACCTGAGGCGCCATCCATTCCACCATAGAATACAGTCTGTAATCTTTCATGCGGCCTTTTTCTTTTGCAAGGCTCTCTACAAATCCTTTCAGAACTTCAGCTCTCGGGTCTGATACAGAATAAATCGCATGTCCCATACCATAAATAAGACCGCGTCTGTCAAAAGCTTCTTTATGGAGAAGTTTTTTGAGGTATGTTCTTACTTCATCCTCATCTTCCCAGTCATGGACTTCCTTCTTCATTTCCTGGAACATCTGAATAACCTTGATGTTGGCTCCGCCGTGTTTCGGTCCCTTCAGTGAACCCAGCGCAGCAGCAACTGCAGAGTATGTATCCGTTCCCGAAGATGATACCACGTGTGTGGTAAAGGTCGAGTTATTACCACCGCCATGTTCCATATGAAGAATCAGTGCCAGATCCAGGATCTTTGCCTCAAGGTCAGTATATTTCTTGTCCGGGCGTAACATACGCAAAATATTTTCAGCTGTAGAAAGTTCTTTCTTTGGATTATGGATATAAAGGCTCTTACCTCTCACATAATGATTGTAAGCCTGATATCCGTAAACAGAAAGAAGCGGAAACACACTGATCAGATTCAGACATTGTCTCAGAACATTCGGAAGAGAAATATCATCCGGGTTATTATCATAAGAATACAGTGTAAGAACACTTCTGGACAGGGCATTCATGATATCACGTCCCGGTGCCTTCATAATAACATCTCTTACAAAGTTTCTGGGCAGTGACCGCTGATTGGCAAGAAGCGCTGAAAAATCAGCAAGTTGTTTTTCATCCGGCAGTACACCGAAAAGCAGCAGATATGTTGTTTCTTCAAATCCGAACCTGTGATCTTTCACAAAACCTGCAGTAAGGTCTTTGATATTATAACCACGGTAAAAAAGACTTCCCGCACAGGGAACTTCCTTGCCATCCACAATTTTTACAGCCTGTACATTGGAAATCTGTGTAAGCCCTGCAAGAACACCTTTGCCATTAATATCACGCAGTCCTCTTTTGACATCATATTTGCCATAAAGCGAAAGATCCATGCTGCTGTGATCCTGGCATATTCCTGTCAGCCTCTCAATCTCCGGTGTCACTTTTGTGTTAAATCCTGTCATCAAAAAATCTCCTTTCAGTTATCGTCTTCTGTCGATCAAGGTTCCTCCCTCATTTAATAATACCGGGAATCAGAATTCCCGATTGTGATACCTGTGATAAGTATATCATCCAAAAACAATTTGGTCTATAATTTAATGCTGTTTGTATGTACTTAAAAATTCCTTCAGTTTGGCAGACGCCTTTTCAAGCTGACGTATATTAGGCAGATATACCACCCTGAAATGATCCGGTTCTGCCCAGTTAAAGCCCTTGCCAGGTACAAGAAGAACCTGTTTCTGGTGCAGGAAATCAAGAGCAAACTGTTCATCATCTGTAATATTGAATTTTTCCGTATCAATCTTCGGGAAAATATAAAATGCAGCGTGTGGCTTCACAACGGAAATCCCCGGAATGTCACGAAGCGCATTATAGATGCATTCCCTCTGTTCGTATACTCTTCCACCCGGTTTAATATATTCTGTTACACTCTGATAACCGCCAAGTGCTGTCTGCACAATGGACTGTGCCGGTACATTAGAGCAAAGGCGCATCGAAGAAAGCATCTTAATTCCTTCTATATATCCCTTTGCCTTTTCTTTTGCCCCGCTTAAGATCATCCAGCCAATACGGAATCCTGCGATCATATGTGACTTGGAAAGTCCGGAAAATGTAACACAGAAAACATCCGGTGCAAGAGATGCAATAGATGTATGCTCATATCCATCCATAACAAGTCTGTCATAAATCTCATCAGAAAAAATGATCAGTTCTTTTTCTCTTGCTATCTGTGCAATCTGTTCCAGAATCTCTTTCGGATAAACAGCACCTGTCGGGTTGTTCGGGTTAATGATTACGATCGCCTTTGTTCTGTCTGTGATCTTGCTTCTGATATCTTCAATATCCGGATACCAGTCTGACTGCTCATCACAGATATAATGGACTACATTTCCACCTGCCAGTGTGGCTGTAGCAGTCCACAGGGGATAATCGGGTGCCGGGATCAGAATCTCATCTCCATTATCAAGAAGCGCCTGCATACACAGATTGATAAGCTCGCTGACACCGTTTCCTGTATAGATATCGTTCATCGTAACATTCGGTATATTTCTCAGCTGCGCATACTGCATAATGGCTTTACGTGCTGAAAATATTCCTTTGGAATCCGAATATCCCTGAGAAGTCCTGATATTGCTGAGCATATCCAGAATCACTTCCTGAGGAGCTGAGAATCCAAAAGGATATGGATTTCCGATGTTAAGCTTCAGGATCTCTTTGCCTTCTTCCTCCATTTTTGCCGCCTCATCTACCACCGGTCCTCTCACATCATACAGTACATTATCAAGCTTCGTAGATTTGTCAAATGTTCTCAAAATATTCACTCCTCTCATGATTTTTGTTGTTACTGTTCACTCCGTTCACAGCAACTTGGTCAAAATCCATTCCAAATCACCTTCAGTGATGGGATTTTGCCCCATATGTCTCGGAATTTTTCCAAATTCATGTAAAAATACCTCGCGGGATATTACCTGTGAACAGTTACTTTTTGTTCAGATTTACCATAACCTGTATTGATTAATAATCTCACATTCGGTCAAAATACGCAAGATAAAAATTTTTGCAAAAAAATTTACTCTTTCTCTTTTCAACTTTACCACATTGGTGTATAATCATACAGAATCTTGTGCAGGTCACAGGAATATTCATATGGATGAGGAGGAAATCAAATGTCTTACACAGAAGAAATTTATGAGAGAGTCGTTGCACAGAATCCTGGTGAACCGGAATTTCATCAGGCAGTAAAAGAAGTGCTCGATTCCCTGAAAGTTGCAATCGACCGCAATGAAGAAAAGTATCGCAGCTATGCGATTCTGGAACGTCTTGTTGAACCAGAAAGAATTATCTCCTTCCGTGTTCCGTGGATTGATGACAAAGGAAATGTGCAGGTAAACAAAGGTTACCGTGTACAGTTCAACAGTGCTATCGGACCATACAAGGGAGGTCTTCGTTTCCATCCGTCAGTAAACCAGAGTATTCTTAAATTCCTTGGTTTTGAACAGATCTTCAAAAATTCCCTGACAGGTCTTCCGATCGGTGGTGGTAAAGGTGGTTCCAACTTCGATCCTAAGGGAAAATCTGACAGAGAAGTTATGGCATTCTGCCAGAGTTTTATGACAGAACTCTGCAAACACATCGGTGCTGATACTGATGTTCCTGCCGGTGATATCGGTGTAGGCGGACGTGAGATCGGATATCTTTTTGGACAGTACAAACGTATCCGCAATCTTAACGAAGGCGTACTGACAGGTAAAGGACTCACATACGGTGGATCCCTTATTCGTACACAGGCTACAGGATATGGTGTTGTATATATTCTTAACGAACTGATGCAGGCACATAACGATTCCCTGAACGGCAAAACTGTTATCGTTACAGGTTCCGGAAACGTTGCCATCTACGCTGTAGAAAAAGCTACACAGCTTGGTGCAAAAGTTGTTGCAATGTGTGACTCCAACGGATTTATCCATGATCCTGAAGGAATCAAGCTTGACATCGTAAAGGACATCAAAGAAGTTAAACGTGGACGTATCAAAGAATATGCAGACCGTGTTGAAGGTGCTACCTACACAGACGGACTTGGCATCTGGAACATCAAATGTGATGTATATCTTCCATGCGCAACTCAGAACGAACTTGGTCTTGACGGAGTAAAAGCTCTGATTGCCAATGGATGCAAATATATCGTAGAAGGTGCAAACATGCCAACTACTCTGGAAGCTACTGAATACGCTATGGAAAACGGTGTTCTCTTCCTTCCTGGAAAAGCAGCAAACGCAGGTGGTGTTGCTACTTCCGCACTGGAAATGAGCCAGAACTCTCAGAGACTTTCCTGGACAGCCGAAGAAGTTGATGCAAAACTTCATCAGATCATGAAAGACATTTATGCTAAGATTGACGATGCAGCAAACCGTTATGACGCGAAAGACAATTTCGTTGTTGGTGCAAACATCGCAGCATTTGAAAAAGTTGCAGATGCAATGATCGCACAGGGTATTGTTTAATTTCTGACTTCATAAAAATAAAATTATTATAATAAAATGAGGTACTGACTTTTCAGCCGGTACCTCATTTTTATATATTATTCTATTTTCTTTTATATATCAGCGCAACAAAAAGATAACCGGATCTGCTGTTTACAAATCATTTTTTTTCAATTATAATTTTTCAAAAATGAAATCGATTTCATAATAAGGATACGAAAGGATTTACCATGGATAAAAAAATTATTTTTCTTGATATCGACGGAACTCTTGCACTCCCGGGAGAAACAGTTCCTGTTTCATCTGCCATTGAAGTAATAAAAAAAGCACATACTAAAGGACATTATGTTTTTCTCAGTACAGGACGATGCTATTCCATGATGTCACGTTTCATGAAATACGGGTTTGATGGTGCCATAGCCAGTGCAGGCGGATATGTTTTCTGCGGAGATAAAACAATCTACGACTGCCCCATGACTGAAGAACAAAAGCAGAATGTCCTCAGAATCTTTAAAGAAAATGGTGTATTCCGCACCGTTGAATGCAAAAACGGTTCTTATACAGATACAGAATTTTTTGATTTTATCCGGAAACAGTCCGGAGGAAACCTCAGCAGCGAAATGCTCCGCTGGCAAAATCAACTGACAAACTCACTTGGTATCCGCCCCATGGCAGAATACCCTGGTGATCCTGTCTATAAGCTGATACTTATGAGTCCTTCTATGAAAAACCTGGACATGTGCAGACCGGCATTGGAAAAGGATTTCAACTTCTGCATTCAGGATTCATCTGACCTTTACATAAACTGTGAACTGATAAACCGCAAATTCAACAAAGGGACTGCCGTCCTTAAAGTGTGTGACTATCTTGGCATTCCTGTTGAAAATTCCATTGCTTTTGGAGACAGCATGAATGACTGGGAAATGCTGGAAACAGCAGGACTTGGTATCTGTATGGAAAATGGAAATGAAGAATTGAAAAAGCTAGCCGACGATGTCTGCCCTGCTGTGACAGATGATGGAATACAGAAAGCTTTCCTGAAATATCATCTTGTGTAGTAATAATTCTCACAATATGATATACTGAAAACATCAGGTAAAAACAGTTTTTTTCAGAAAATATGAGGTGATTATAATGTTAAAATCATGGACACCCGCTGAAATGCCCGAAAAGTCTGATCTCAAAGAGCAGATGACTGCTGTGCAGGACAGACTTTATGATCTGCAGATGAAGATCAAAGAACACAAACTTCCGGTTCTTGTACTTTTTGAAGGCTGGAGTGCTGCCGGAAAAGGAAGCATCATTGGAAAAGTAATCAAAAACATTGACCCTCGCTTCTTTAAAGTTGCCACAATGTCTGCACCTTCGACCGAAGAAATCCGCCGTCCTTTTCTCTACCGCTACATGAAACAGATTCCTGAAGAAGGCAAATTTACTTTTCTGGATTCCGGCTGGCTTGAACAAACTGCAAAAGGAGTCCTGGAAGGCAGCATGTCAGGCGAGGCTTATGAAAAACGTACAGAAAGTATCCGGCGTTTTGAACGACAGCTTACTGACAATGGATATCTTGTTCTGAAATTTTTCATGGAAATTGACAAAGATGAGCAGAAAAAACGGATGAAAAAACTTCTTGATTCACATGATACCAGCTGGCGTGTATCTGATTTTGACATGTGGCAGCATGAACATTACAAAAAATGCGAAAAAGTTTTTGACCGTTGTCTCAAAGACACCAATCTCCCAACTTCTCCCTGGTATATTATAGATGCGGGGAACAGGAAATGGGCTGAACTCCAGGTTATGGAAACCCTGGTCAATAATATTGATGTTGCCCTGCAGAATCAGAGACACTCTGTCCCGATTCCGCAGAATGTATTTCCACTTGTAAATATGCCCAGACTTTCCGAAATTGAACTCAAAGGTAAAACTGTCGAAGATGAAAAATACAGTCAGGAACTGAAAAAGCTTCAGGTGCACCTTGGTGAACTTCACAATCGTCTTTACCGCGAACGTATTCCGGTGATCATCACTTATGAAGGTTGGGATGCTGCAGGTAAGGGCGGCAATATCAAACGGGTTGCCAGAGCTCTTGATCCCCGTGGCTATGAAGTCCACCCGATTGCAAGCCCTGAGCCACATGAAAAATCCCGTCACTATCTGTGGCGTTTCTGGACAAGACTTCCCAAAGACGGTCATATTGCCATTTTTGACCGCACCTGGTACGGTCGTGTCATGGTCGAACGTCTGGAAGGTTTCTGCAGTGAAAATGACTGGAAGCGTGCGTATAATGAAATAAATGAATTCGAAAAGGAACTCCACGACTGGGGTGCCGTGATCTTAAAATTCTGGGTACAGATAGATAAAGAAACGCAGCTCAAGCGTTTTACAGAACGTCAGAATAATCCGGAAAAACAATGGAAAATCACTAATGAGGACTGGCGTAACCGTGAAAAATGGGATCAGTATGAAACCGCTGTAAATGAAATGCTGAAAAAGACAAGCACTTCTTACGCTCCATGGCATATTCTTGAATCCGTTGATAAAAAATATGCCCGTATCAAAGCACTTAAGATTATCATAAAAGAACTTGAAAAAGTTCTCGAGTGAAATTTACCCCCTGTCAGCGATGTCTGACAGGGGGGGCTTTTATGGTTCCATAAATTTTTTCAGTTCATCCATAAAGGTGCTAACATCCTTAAACTCTCTGTATACAGAAGCAAACCGCACATAGGCAACCGCATCCAGATACTTCAGATGTTCCATGACGATTTCCCCGATATGCGTACTTGAGATCTCATGATCTGCCGCATCAAAAATATCACCCTCAATAGAATCCATCATAGCTTCGATTTTTTCTACCGGGATCGGCCTTTTATAACATGCTCTCAGGATTCCTCCCTGAATCTTGGAGCGGTCGTACTGTTCACGGGTCTGATCTTTCTTGATAACACTGAGTGGAATGTTTTCTACTTTTTCGTAGGTGGTAAAACGTTTCCCACAGGATTCGCACATCCGCCTTCTTCGGATTGAATTGGTATCTTCTACCGGTCTGGAATCAACTACTCTCGTATTATCCTGATTACAAAATGGACATCTCACGTATTTGTCCCCTTTCCCCTTTTTATGTCCAATATTATACTTTATTTTTTCTGGCCATGTCAATAAAAGTACCTGTATATTTCTGCCTTTTTATACATATATTTTGAAAAAAAGAAGTTAACATCATGCGATTATGCGAACTCAGACAAAAAGAGATCATCAACACATGTACCTGCAAAAGCCTGGGCTGCCCCGTTGATTTTGAATTCGACTGTAAAACCGGAAAAATTCAGTCAATGATAGTCCCCATACCCGGCAAATTCTGCTGTTTCTGGGGCAAAGAAAATGAATATATCATTCCATGGAACTGCATTGTACAGATTGGTGATGATATCATTCTTGTTGAACTGAAAGAAGAACACTGCTGCCGTAAAGGCCATAGTTTCTGAGCTGTCAAGGGCTTTTATTTTTTATATTTTTTACGAAAAAGTATATTTTCAATCCTACCTGAGAATCATTTTTAATACTGAGTGACTGAACAGAATGAGATTAGGAGGATACGGCGATGGCTCTGAATAAAGTTGAAATATGTGGAGTAAATACATCAAAACTTCCTGTCCTGAAACCGGAAGAAAAAGAGGAGCTTCTACGCAGAACCAAAGAAGGCGACATGCATGCGCGTGAACTCTATATCAAAGGAAATCTTCGGCTTGTACTGAGCGTGATCAAACGGTTTCAGAACAGCAGTGAAAACGCTGATGATCTATTTCAGATCGGATGCATTGGGCTTATGAAAGCAATTGATAATTTTGACACAACCTTAAATGTAAGATTTTCAACTTATGCAGTACCAATGATCGTTGGCGAAATCCGAAGATATCTCCGGGATAATAACAGCATCCGGGTAAGCCGTTCATTACGGGATATTGCATACAAAGCAATTTATGCCAAAGACAACTATGTAAAGCAGAATCTCCGTGAACCAACTGTAACAGAAATTGCCAGTGAGATCGGAGTTGAAAAAGAAATGATCGTCTATGCCCTGGATGCCATTCAAAGCCCTGTCAGTCTTTTTGAACCCGTATATGCAGAAGGTGGTGATACGCTCTACGTCATGGATCAGATCAGCGACAAGAAAAACCGCGAAGAGCACTGGATCGAAAATATCTCACTGCGTGAAGCTATGAACCGGCTTGGTGCACGGGAGCGAAATATCATAGAAATGCGGTTTTATGAGGGAAAAACTCAGATGGAAGTAGCTGATGAAATTGGTATCTCTCAGGCACAGGTCAGTCGCCTTGAAAAAAATGCCCTGAAATACATGAAAAATTATCTTCGTCCATAAAAGAGGGACAGCCTTTACCGACTGTCCCTTCTGACTTTTTATGATAATTCAAGTTTACCTGTATAAAGCTGATAATAGGTTCCCTTCTGTTTTATAAGATCTTTATGGTCGCCTCTTTCAATGATTTTTCCATGTTCCAGAACAATAATTGCATCACTGTTCCTGATAGTGGAAAGTCTGTGCGCAATAACAAATACTGTACGACCCTTCATCAGATTATCCATGCCCTTCTGTACGATACTCTCTGTACGGGTATCAATGCTTGATGTCGCTTCATCAAGGATCAGTACCGGAGGGTCTGCTACTGCCGCCCTTGCGATCGAGAGCAACTGTCTCTGTCCCTGTGACAGTTCCTCACCGTCACCGCTCAGCATAGTATCATATCCATTCGGAAGCATCTGGATAAATTGATCTGCATGAGCCAGTTTAGCTGCAGCATATACTTCGTCATCTGTTGCATCCAGTTTTCCATAACGGATATTATCCATGATCGTTCCTGTAAACAGATGCGTATCCTGAAGAACAATTCCAAGAGAATGTCTCAGATCATCTTTTCTGATCTTGCTGATATTAATACCATCATAACGGATTTTTCCATCCTGTATATCATAGAAACGGTTGATCAGGTTTGTGATCGTTGTTTTTCCTGCGCCTGTAGAGCCTACAAAAGCAAGTTTCTGGCCTGGTTTTGCATAGAGACTGATATCGTGGAGAATAACTTTGTTGTCATTGTAGCCGAAAGTTACATCTTCAAAACGGACATCACCTTTCAGTTCTGTGTAGGATACAGTTCCATCAGCAGAATGAGGATGCTTCCATGCCCACATACCAGTTCGTTCTTTACATTCGACAATATTGCCGTTTTTATCTTTTCTGGCATTAACAAGAGTTACGTACCCTTCATCATCTTCCGGTTTTTCATCTATCAGGTTGAAGATACGTTCCGCACCTGCCAGTGCCATGACTATAGAGTTAAACTGTTGTGCCACCTGCATAAACGGCTGCGTAAAACTCTTTGTAAACTGAAGATAAGATGCCATAACGCCAAGTGTGATGCTGCCAACGCCTGCTACAGAAAGAACACCTCCGAGAACAGCAGTCAGCACAAACTGAAGATTGCCGATATTTCCAATCACAGGTCCCATCATGTTACCGTATTTATTTGCCTCAGATGCGCTTTCAAAAAGTGCCTCATTCAGAACATCAAATTCTTCTTCAGATTTCTTTTCATGGTTGAATACTTTTACTACTCTCTGTCCATTCATACGCTCTTCCACAAAACCAGTGACATCAGCAAGGGATACCTGCTGACGGACAAAATATCTTCCACTTTTGGCTCCAATCTTTCCTGTCACAAAAAGCATCACGAAAATAACCAGTACTGCAAGTACTGTCAGAAGTGGACTTAATACCAGCATGGATACAAACGTAACAATAATCGTAAACAGTGCCATAAGCGCCTGTGGAATCGCCTGACTGATCATCTGACGCAAAGTATCTGTATCATTGGTATAAAGACTCATGACAGATCCGTTTGTATTCTGGTCAAAATACCGTATCGGCAATGTCTGCATATGCTCAAACATATCATCACGTACACGTTTCAGAATTCCCTGACCGATATATACCATCATACGGGTATAAATAAATGTGGCAACTACACCAGCCATGAAAATACAGCCCAACACTCCCAATGCTTTATATAACCCTGCAAAATCAGGTGTTTTCTGTCCGATAAGAGGAAGTATAAAGTCATCAAGAAGATATTTCAACGAGAACGAAACTGCTGTAGTTGCAACTGCACTGATCAGAATGCAGATAAATACCAGGATAAACTGAATCTTATAAGTCTCTGTAACATACTTTATAAGACGTTTCGCCGTTTTTCTGTTCTGTGCATCAAGTTTCGGTTTACGTGACAGTTTTCTGTTGTCCATTTCTTTCTTACTCATCTTCTTCCCCTCCTTTCACCTGAGATTCATATACTTCTCTGTAAATATCATTTGTTTTCAGAAGTTCTTCAGAAGTTCCTATACCGGAAATACGTCCTCCGTCCAGAACAATAATCTGATCGGCATCTTCGATAGAAGAAACACGCTGTGCAATAATAATCTTTGTTGTATCCGGAATTTCCTCACGGAATGCCTTACGTATCAGCGCGTCTGTTTTTGTATCAACTGCACTTGTGGAGTCATCAAGGATAAGAATTTTAGGTTTTTTCAGCAATGCCCGCGCAATACAGAGACGCTGTTTCTGTCCGCCCGAAACGTTATTGCCACCCTGAACAATCTTTGTGTTATATCCCTCCGGAAATTCCTGTACAAAGCCATCTGCCTGTGCAAGACGGCAGACTCTTTTTACTTCTTCATCACTGGCTGTTTCGTCGCCCCAACGGATATTTTCATAAATACTTCCGGAAAACAGTACATTCTTCTGAAGCACCATAGATACCTGATCCCTGAGCACCTCCAGGTTATAATCACGCACATCTACTCCACCAACTTTTACAGCACCGCCTGTCACATCATAAAGTCTCGGGATCATCTGTACAAGTGTTGATTTTGCGCTGCCCGTACCTCCAATGATACCAACTGTCTGACCGGATTGAATATGGAGACTTACATCTTTCAGAGAAAGATTTCCTCCTTCTCCTGCATAACTGAAATCTACATGATCAAATAGTATTTCTCCGTTTTTCACTTCTTTTACTGAATTATCTTTGTCCTGCATTTCAGGAACTTCCTGAAGTAGCTCAGTGATACGGTCTGTGGAAGCTTCTGCGATCATGATCATGACAAATACAAAGGTAACCATATTCAGGGACATAATAATCTGCAGTGCATAAACAATAATGCTGGTAAGTTCTCCTGTTTCCATTGTTCCAAGCACAATACTGCGACCGCCGACAGCAGCAATAAGGAGGATTACAACATACATGGTAAACTGCATGACAGGTGCATTCCATGCAACAATTTTTTCAGCTTTTGTAAACAGTTCATATACATATCCTGATATACCATGAAATTTATCAACTTCATATTCTTCTCTGACAAAAGCCTTCACAACCCTGGATGCATTAACGTTTTCCTGAACAGAATTGTTGAGAACATCATACTCATCAAATACTTTAATAAAATTCGGATGCGCTTTTTTTGCTATAAACAGCAATGTTCCTCCAAGAAGAGGAATAACGATCAGGAAAAGCAGCGCAATTTTCACATTAATAAGAAGCGTCATGATCCATGACAGAATGATCATGATCGGAGCTCTTGCAAGAAGACGGATACTCATCATATATGCCATCTGCACGTTTGTGATATCTGTTGTCATTCGTGTAACAAGACCTGATGTAGAAAAATGATCGATGTTTTTGAATGAAAACTCCTGTACTTTATAAAAAATATCATGACGGAGATTTTTGGCGTATCCCGCCGCTGCCACTGCTGCCATATTACCTGCCTGAACGCCAAAAAACAGTGCAAGCATTGCCATTACTACAAGAGCAATTCCTCTCTGAACAATATAGCCAAGATCGCCATTTGCGATTCCGACATCGATAATCTTTGCCATTTCAAGAGGAATGAGAACTTCCATCAGTACCTCGAGAATTACAAGAAATGGTGCCAGCGCAGACTGTTTCTTATATTCTCTGATGGATTTGAAAAGTGTCTTATTCATCTTTTACCTCCTCAATCTTCAAACAGTTAGATTCGTAACTTTACATATTATACGGATTTGTTTTTCATAATGCAATCCTTTTTTTCTGCGCCACAGAATTTTCACTTTTTTAGTCACTGTTCACTTCGTTCACAGCAACTTGGTCAAAATCCATTCCAAATCACCTTCGGTGATGGGATTTTGCCCCTTTGGATATACATAAAAAAATGTCCCTGTGGCAAGGAACATTTTTCATATATATCCATATTTATTTTATCTTCAAAATCTGTTTCGTATATATTCTTTGCGCAGTCTGTCAGCTGTACCTCTCTCTGTAAACTGTTTATCGCCCAACTGCATTACCGGCATGATTCCCATCAGAGAATTGGTAACAAAACATTCGTCATAATATTTCAGTTCTTCCGGATAGATTACTCTCTCATTAATATCATAATTTTCAAGAAGATATTCCCTCATAATGCCCGGAAGAAGTCCACAGTAAACTTGTGGTGTACAGATCTGGTTTCTACGCACAAAAAAAATATTACTGACAGTTCCCTCACTAATCTGCCCTTTTGTATTCAGGAAAATCCTCTCATTAAAGCCAATTGCTGCCGCCGCTTTTTTTTCGAGGATACAGTCTCCGTAGTTCATTGTCTTATAGTATACCAGGGGAGAAGTTTCGTTTCGCTTCACTGGACTGAAATCTGCCTGAAAACCTTTTATGTAATTTTCTTCCATATAAGGATTGTCTCTTGTTATCATCAGGACATTATCCTGCGAGAGCATTATCTTGAGTGCTCCTTTTACAAGTTCGGTTTTTTTTATATATTCTCTGATTCCCTCTTCTGTAATCCCACGTTCTTCCGGATTTCCAATATTTAGAAACTCTGCTGCTTTTTTCAGTCTTCTTAAATGCCTTCCAGAAAAAACAGCCTGCCCCTCTTCCACGGCAATTGTTTCAAAGGCTCCCAGGCCAAACTGAAAACAGTTATCCAGTTTTATGTCCATATTGTTTCCTCTCTTATTTCATTGCTTCCAGAACAGCTTTCGCCTTCTGAAGAGTTTCTTCATATTCAAATTCCAGTTCTGATTCTGCGGTAATGCCGCCGCCTACTCCCAGATGATAAGCTCCATCTTTATATAAAGCTGTTCTTATTACAATATTAAAATCACAGTCACCGCCAAGTGTCAGATACCCGATGGAACCTGTATACAGATTTCTTCTTCCATGTTCAAGTTCATCAATGATCTCCATTGCCCTGTATTTTGGTGCCCCTGTGATAGAACCTCCCGGAAATGCTGCCTCAAGAAGATCTGCAAAGTTTCTTCCATCTTCCAGTTCACCTTCAATATTTGAAACAAGATGAAATACAGTTGCATATTCTTCTACAGTAAAAAGTTCTGTAACTTTCACACTTCCCGGCTTACAGACTCTGTTCAGATCATTTCGTTCCAGATCCACGATCATCAGAAGTTCACTCTTGTCTTTTTCGGAAGTTTCCAGTTCTTTCCGCATGATCATATCTTCTTCCGGTGTCTCACCTCTTTTGCGTGTTCCTTTGATTGGACGTGTCTCCACATGTCCTTTCTTCATCTTCAGGAAACGCTCCGGTGATGCACAGACAATCTGGAAGTCATCATAATCCAGATATCCCCCAAACGGTGAGGGGTTATTTTTTCTGAGATCCCAAAACACATCTTCAGGTTTTTTCTGACTTTTTACCGTCATCTGCTGCGTCATATTTGCGATATAGATGTCCCCTTCTATAATATAGTGAATCATTTCATCAACAGCCTGCTTATATTCTTCTTTTTTGAAATTTGGAAATACTTCTATATTATATGCTTTCTTTTCAGTCTCCGAAATTTCTCCGGAGGTTTTTTTCTCCTTAATCTTCTGCTCTGTTTTCTTTATCAGTTCTCCTGCGTCTTCAGTGATACCATTTGCAACAAGATATGTCTTCTTTTCCTGACAGTCCTCGATCACAAACAGATCATAAAAAACTAGCACGGCATCAGGAATAGATACAATGTCTTTTTCTGATGAGGTCACCTGCATGAGTTTTCTTCCATATTCATAAGAAAAATATCCTACCGCACCGGAAATCAGTGGAAGTTCTGTCGTATTTTTATCTTCATTTTTCCTGAGATATTTTCTCAGATAATCCTCAAAAGTAATATCTGTTTCTTCTATATTATTAATATAAAATTTTCCACCGTCTTTTACAAGTTTCAGATATGGTTTTCGACCGATAACAGAATATCTTCCAAGCTGATTCACAAGGGAAGAATCAAGAAATGCAAGATCTTTTTCTTTTTTTAATATCTGAAAAATATCTGCTGCAGATATATATTCTTCCAGTTCTTTTATCACTCTCTGTTTTTCGTACATCTTATCCTCCTGCCGGTTATGCCGGGCATTTTTCACTATATTGTTCCGATATTTTGCAGAAATTGTTCAGAAGTTCATGTCCGTATTCTGTAAGGACTGCCTCCGGATGAAACTGCACACCGTACAGGGGCAGTGTTCTGTGCGAGATTCCCATAACTGCCCCATCTTCTGCGATCGAATCCAAACGATAATCCTTCGGAATTGTTTTTTCTTTAACAATCAGAGAATGGTATCTTGTAACTTTAAATGTCTCAGGAAGTCCTTCAAAAAGTCCTGTCCCGTTATGATAAACTCTGGTCACTTTTCCATGCATGGGCCGTTCCCCTTTTTCTACAGTTGCCCCTGAGCAGAATCCCAGGATCTGATGACCCAGACATACGCCTAAAACAGGGATTTTTCCCTGAAATCTTCTGACTGTTTCCACGCACAGAGAAGCATCCCAGGGTCTTTTTGGTCCCGGTGAAAGAATGATTCCCTCCGGGTGGATTTTTTCAATTTCATCCAGTGAGATCCTGTCGCTTCTTTTTACCAGAATGTCCTTTCCAAGTTCCTCAAAATAAGCTTTCAGATTATATACAAACGAATCATAATTATCAATCATCAAATACATATTATACTCCTTTTCAACACAAAAAAAGGGACAACGCCAGGTGTACACGAAATACACACAGTCGTTATCCCTTGATGGTCCGTAATCTGTGAATCACGTTTATACTATCACATATCTCCGAAATCGTCAATATTTATTGTCTACTATGCTGGTTTTTAACCATTTTTTTCATTAAATTTGCCCTTTTCTGCCAGTTATATATATGTTATACTAGTGCAGAATGAATGATATGCAAAATAGGATTATATGCGTTAAGTGTTCGGCGAATGGGGAGTTGTCGCTGAAACGAAAAGTACGTCTTACGGTATATGATCCGCACCCGTTGCTTGCAATATAAGAGTATATCTCATATTGTGAAGGGATACGTTTTTCGACATACGTTCTATCACAACTGGAGATATCTTTTTTTATATACTTCTCGACAAAAAAAAGACAATCTCCAGAAATCACACACACCAGATCAAGGAGGTTGTTTTTATTATGGTAGACAAAGAAAAAGTAGAACAGGCGATCCGGCTTCTTCTTGAGGGAATCGGGGAAGATACAGAACGTGAAGGCCTGAAAGATACGCCTGACAGAATCGCCCGTATGTGTATGGAAATTTATGGCGGACTTGATGAAGAAGCAGATCATCATCTCGCCAAACAGTTTGAAGTAGAAAATAATGAAATGGTTCTGGAAAAAGACATCACATTCTATTCCATGTGCGAACATCACCTGATGCCATTTTACGGTAAAGCAGCTATCGCATACATACCAAACGGCAAAGTAACAGGCTTAAGCAAACTTGCCCGCACCGTAGATGTCTATGCAAGAAGACCACAGATCCAGGAACGTCTGACTGTACAGATTGCAGATGCTCTGGAGCGTTCTCTGAATCCGAAGGGAATCATGGTAATGCTTGAAGCAGAACATACTTGCATGACAATGCGTGGAATCAAAAAGCCCGGCAGCAAAACCATCACCACTGTGACAAGAGGCGAATTCAAAGACAATATGGAGCTTCAGAAACAGTTTCTTTCCATGGTTAAAGACTGATGGACCGAATTAATGCAATCTGGAACCACCCTCTGTATCAGCAGAATCTTTCTGAACTTTTGAACCTTGAATCAGACAGAATTTTCTGCCGGCATACACCGGAACATTTTCTGGATGTGGCAAGGCTTACCTGGATTTATATTCTGGAAGAGAGGCTCGATTTTTCCAGAGAAATTGTTTACAGTGCCGCACTGCTTCATGACATTGGCCGTGCCCGGCAGTATATTGACGGAACACCTCATGACGAGGCAGGCGCCTGTATTGCTAATACAATCCTCACTGACCTTGCTTTTACAGAAGAAGAAAAATCCCTGATCATCACAGCTATCAGCGAACACCGTTCTTCCGGTACTCAGACCGGAATTTTAAGCCGGCTTCTTTATAAAGCAGACAAAAAATCCAGAAACTGTTTCCTCTGCCCTGCACTTTCTGAATGTAACTGGGCATCTGAGAAAAAAAATATGACTCTTCAGTACTAAAAGGAGAACAGAATCATGAAAATCAGAAATACTGAATTTGATGTAAAAAATCATACATACATAATGGGAATTCTTAATGTCACTCCGGATTCTTTTTCTGACGGCGGCAAATGGAATACTCTGGATCATGCTCTCAGTCATGTTGAAGCCATGATCAATGACGGAGCTGATCTTATCGATGTCGGCGGTGAATCCACCCGTCCCGGACATACACCTGTCGGTGCACAAGAAGAAATTGAACGTGTTCTTCCTGTTATCGAAGCAATCCGCAGCCGTTTTGATGTTCCTGTTTCTGTAGATACTTACAAGGGAAGTGTTGCTGATGCTTCTCTGAAAGCAGGCGCAGATCTCATCAACGATGTATGGGGACTGAAATATGATCCTGAAATGGCACCTGTCATTGCACGTCATAATGCTCCATGCTGTCTGATGCACAACAAAGAAAATCCAGAATATAATAACTTTCTTATCGATATGCTTGCTGAAACACAGGAATGTGTAAATATCGCAAGAAAAGCCGGCATCAAAGATGAAAACATCATTCTTGACCCGGGTATCGGATTTGGAAAAACATACGAAATGAACCTTGAAGCCATGAACCATCTTGAACTCTTCCGGCACCTTGGTTTCCCTGTTCTCCTTGGAACTTCACGTAAATCCATGATCGGACTTGCACTTGATCTTCCTGTAGACCAGCGTGTGGAGGGAACTCTTGCCACTTCTGTTATCGGTGTCATGAAAGGCTGTGCTTTTGTACGCGTTCACGATGTAAAAGAAAACAAACGTGTGATACAGATGACTGAGGCAATTCTTGGAAGGGACAGATAATTTCATGGATAAAATAGAAATCAGAGGGCTTGAAATTTTTGCCAATCATGGTGTATTTCCGGAAGAAAATGTTCTTGGACAGAAATTTGTGATATCAGCCACTCTTTACACAGATACCCGAAAAGCAGGACTGACAGATGAACTGACAGCATCTATCCATTATGGAGAAGTCAGCCAGATGATTACTGAATTTACAAAAAACCATACATTTAAACTGCTGGAAGCTCTGGCCGAAAACCTCTGCCAGATGCTTCTGGAAACAGTCCCTCATCTTCAGAAAATCACTCTCCGCATTGAGAAGCCATGGGCTCCTGTCGGACTCCCGCTCGATACGGTTGCAGTTGAAATCACAAGAAGCTGGCATACAGCCTATGTCGCTTTTGGCTCTAATCTTGGTGACAAAAAGAAATATGTTGATGACGGTATTCAGGGACTTCGTAATACTGAACACTGTACTGTAGAGGCAGTTTCTGAATATCTGATAACGGAACCATACGGCGGAGTGGAACAGGATAATTTTCTTAACGGAGCTCTGAAACTCCGTACTCTTCTCACACCGGAAGAACTTCTTGACAGACTTCATGAACTTGAGGCAGCCGCAAACAGAGAAAGAATTGTCCGATGGGGACCTCGTACTCTGGATCTTGACATTCTGTTTTATGATAATGAAATCATCGACACTTTGGAACTTCATGTTCCACATATTGATATCGAAAACAGAGATTTTGTTTTGATTCCAATGAATGAACTTGCACCTTATTACAGACATCCGGTGTTAAACAGAACAATCTCCCAGCTTCTCGATTCACTTAATAACAGATAACTTTTAAACTTCTGAGTCAGGGTCATACACCCAGGCTCAGAAGTTTTTCTGCATCTTCCAGACGTTCCCGGAACTGCTCATAAAAATCTCTGTTTTGTTCATATGGAGTTCTGTAAAATCTGCTCAGAACATACATATTCAGGTTTCGGATCAGTTCCGTATCCTCTGTCTGATAAAAAACTTCCTGCACATCCAGAAGAAACTGATGCCAGTCCCAGACAAATTTTTCATAATTTTTAAGATCGGGCGTATCAAGCCATTTTTTTACTTTTATTTTGGAACGGTTTTTCTTTGCACATTCATGGATCTGAAGGATATAATAAAACCCTTCTTCAGTATAATATCTTCCCAGCGGGAAAAGCCTGCAGAAACCTGGACGTATGGCATGTACAGAACATCTGCCTTCTTCATTAAGAAAAATACATTTTTCCTCAGATCCTTTCATTGCAAGATGTGGAAGAATATTACCGTCCACCACTCCAAGCTCCAGTATACCATTCAGAAGTTCTTCCTGACTTTTTCCAAGTCCTCTGCTCAGACGACAGACATCATACGGATCCAGCACTACAGACTCGCCCATTCCCTTACAGCATTCACTGCAGCCTTTGCAGTCCTGACAGTCAGCCTTTACCATATCATTGACATTATATAATTTTCCATCTGAAATTTCTTCCAGTGTTACTTCTCTTCTCATATTCCGGATATATCCTTTCAAAATAATGTTTTAACTGTACAAAATCATTGTACAGGGATATAATAAACTTTGTCAATTACCAGACATAAATAAACGAAATGGAGGAAACTATCAACATGCGTTCTCTCGCAGTCTATCTGAAGAACTACAAAAAAGAGAGTATCCTTTCACCTTTTTTCAAATTTCTGGAAGTGGTGTTTGATCTTCTCGTTCCGGTAGTTATTGCACAGATCATCGACGTCGGTATCGCAAATAATGATCATAGCTACATTGTTCAGAAATTCTTTATTCTGATTCTTATGGCAGCGGCAGGACTTGCCGTCTGTATAATTGCCCAGTATTTTGCAGCAAAAGCAAGTGTAGGCTTTGCTACAGAGCTGAGGCAGTCTGTTTTTGACCATATCCAGGGACTTTCCTATACAGAACTGGACACTCTTGGTACAGACACTCTTATTACACGTCTTACTGATGATATCAACCAGGTACAGAACGGGGTAAATATGGGACTCCGTCTTCTTCTCAGAAGTCCTTTTATCGTTCTTGGTTCCATGGTCATGGCCTTTACTATCAATGTACGCTGTGCACTTATTTTTGTGATTGCAATTCCGGTACTTTTCTTTGTTGTATTCATTATCATGTATTTAAGTATTCCACTCTTCGGCAAGGTTCAGGCACGCCTCGATTCCGTTACAGGGCTCACCAGGGAAAATCTTACAGGTGTACGTGTTATCCGTGCTTTTTGCCGTGAAAAAGAATCTGTACAGGAATTTGACGAAAGCAACCTTCAGCTTACAAAACTTAATGAATTTGTAGGAAAACTTTCCGCACTCATGAATCCGGTGACCTATGTGCTTATCAATATTGCCACTGTTTTTCTGATCAATAATGCCGGTCTGCAGGTAAATCTCGGAAACATGCAGCAGGGTGAAGTAGTTGCACTTTATAATTATATGGCGCAGATGATCGTAGAACTGATCAAACTCGCATCTCTTATCATTACACTGAATAAATCCGCTGCATGTGCAAACCGTGTGGCTGATATCCTCAAGGTACGTTCAACCATGTCTTATCCGGAAAATTCAGTAACAACTGCTTCTTCCGAAAATGCGGTTGATTTTCAAAATGTCAGCTTTGCCTATGCAGGTTCCGGCGCAGCCAGTCTTTCTGATGTCAGTTTTTCTGTAAAAAAAGGCCAGACTGTCGGAATCATAGGCGGAACAGGAAGTGGTAAATCGACCCTCGTAAATCTTATCTCACGATTTTACGATGCAACAGAAGGTACTGTGCTCCTTGACGGACAGAACATCCGGGATTATTCTCAGGAACAGCTTCGCAGCAAAATCGGTGTGGTTCCTCAGAGGGCAGTGCTTTTTAAGGGAAGCATCCGTGATAACATGAAATGGGGCCGTGAAAACGCAACAGATGCTGAAATCTGGGAGGCACTCACAACTGCTCAGGCAAAAGAAATCGTTGAAGCCAAAGACGGACAGCTTGATTTTTTACTGGAACAGAATGGTCGTAATCTTTCAGGTGGTCAGAGACAGCGTCTCACCATTGCACGAGCTGTTGTTAAGAAACCTGAGTTTCTCATCCTTGATGACAGTGCCAGTGCTCTGGATTTCGCTACAGATGCTGCACTCCGCAAATCTCTGCACCAACTGAGGGGAATTACTACTTTCCTCGTATCCCAGCGTGCAGCAAGCATCCGTCAGGCTGACCAGATTCTTGTTCTGAATGATGGGCAGCTCGTGGGCAGAGGAACACATGATCAGCTGATTCTTTCCTGTGATGTTTACAGCGAAATCTATTTCTCACAGTTTCCTGAAGAACGTGCCAGATATTCAGGCAACTCAGCAGACTCCAGGGAGGTGACATTATGAGCAGTGAAAAGAAACAGACTACACATTCAGGCAGCATGGAAACTCTGTGGAAAGTACTCCGTTTCATCGGAAGATATCGTTTTCTTCTGATTCTCAGTATCGTTCTTGCATCAGTTTCCGTGATTCTTCAGCTGTATGTTCCTGTCCTCTTCGGAAATGCCATTGACCAGATTATTGCAGAACATAAAGTTGATTTTTCCGGCATGTGGTATTATCTTTCAAGAATTCTCGTTATGATCGTGATTTCCAGTGCTGCCACATGGATTATGAATATTATCAATAACCGTATGACATACCGTACAGTACAGGATATCCGTGCAAAAGCAATCCGCCACATTCAGGTACTGCCGTTGTCCTACCTTGACAGCCACAGCACAGGAGATATTATCAGCCGGATCATTGCAGATACCGATATTCTTTCGGATGGTCTGCTTCTAGGATTTACCCAGTTGTTTTCCGGTATTGTAACAATCGTCGGTACACTGATCTTCATGTTTTCCAAAAACTTCTGGATTACATTGCTGGTGATTGTACTGACACCTGTAAGCTTCTTTGTAGCCAAATTTATTTCTTCACGCTCTTTCCAAATGTTCCGTAAACAGAGTGATGCAAGAGGACGTCAGACTGCTCTTATTGAGGAAATGATCGGCAATCAGAAAATTGTACAGGCTTTTGGATATGAAAAAAAAGCTTCACAGCATTTCTCAGAAATCAATCAGGAACTGAAAGAATACAGCCAGAATGCTGTTTTTTACAGCAGCCTCACAAATCCCTCCACACGATTTGTCAACAATGTGATCTATGCCGGAGTTGCTCTTGTAGGCGCATTTATGATACCCGGAGGAGCTCTGACTGTAGGTGGCCTGTCTGTACTGCTTTCTTATGCCAACCAGTATATGAAACCTTTTAATGACATTAGTTCCGTCATTACAGAACTTCAGAATGCACTTGCCTGCGCAGCCAGAATTTTTGCTCTTCTCGAAGAAACTCCCGAAAGCCCTGATCCTTCCAAAACAATTTCTGATGTAAAAGGAAATGTAGAGATCAATGATGTAAGTTTCCGCTATGTTCCTGACAAAAAGCTTATCGAACATTTTAATCTTCATGCAGAACCAGGCAAGCGAATTGCCGTTGTTGGCCCTACAGGCTGCGGCAAGACTACTTTTATTAACCTTCTGATGCGGTTCTACGATGTGACTGGCGGTTCCATCTCCATCGACGGACATCCGGTCAATGAGATCTCCCGTCATTCCTTGAGAAGCAGCTTCGGAATGGTACTACAGGACACATGGATCAAAAACGGCACTGTAAGAGACAATATTAATATCGGTAAGCCTAATGCAACCGATGATGAAATCATTGAAGCAGCCAAAATGTCTCACAGCTGGGAATTTATCCGCCGTCTCCCAAAGGGACTGGATACCATGCTGAAAGAAGACAGCTTAAGTCAGGGTGAAAAACAGCTTCTCTGCATTACCAGAGTCATGCTCTGTCTGCCTCCTATGCTGATTCTTGATGAAGCTACTTCAAGCATTGATACACGTACAGAGCTTCTGGTTCAGGAAGCTTTTGAACGCCTTATGAAAGGCCGTACAAGTTTCATCGTAGCTCACCGTCTCTCCACAATCCGTAATGCAGACGAGATTCTCGTCATGAAAGACGGAAGTATCATTGAGCAGGGCACTCACGAAGAACTGATGGCAAAAGGCGGCTTCTATAACAACCTTTACAACAGTCAGTTTGTAAAAGTGGCCGAATAAACTTTATATTAAAAACACCCCGGAGAACTGAATGACGTAATACGTATACTGGTTCACTCCGGGGTATATTTATTTTATATTGTATATATTATTTTATACATACTGTTTCCTACATTTATTTCTGATTTTCAAGATATTCTTCTGTAAGTGCAACTGCATCTCTGATACAGTCCGGGCAGCTGCGGAGAACTTTGCCTGTCTCCACACCTTTCAGTTCCCTGCACAGATATGCACCATTCTGTTCCTGAAATTTCTTTACATATTCTTTGACCTTTCTGTAAGTATCAGCCTTGGTCAGTTTTTCTCCATCCGGGCCTGCGCTGTTCTGAAGTCCAATGATCATCATCATTCCGGAAAGCGCTCCACACATTTCCATCATTCCCATTCCAAGGCCAAATCCTTCTGCAATACGAAACATCTCTTCTTCTTTTATGCCAAATTCCTGGCAGAATGAACATGCGACAGCCTGTGCACAGTTATATCCTTTATCGTGTAACTCAATTGCGTATTCTGCTTTTGTACTCATTGTATTTCCTCCACTCTGATTTTTATTATTATTTTATATTGTAACAGATTATCCTCTTCAATTCCAGCATGGAACCTGTATGATGCAAAAAAATTTAACAGTACAGATGATTTTTTTTGGTCGCTGTAATTTCCGAATGTGTATTGACAGCACTATACAAAAAGTGATATTTTTACTGTGAATTTCAAATCTATTATATTGTACAGAAATTATAAAAGGGTACAAAAAGGAGAAGACATGCAGGAATTAAAACCAATTAAAGAAGGTAAAGTACGCGAAATCTATGATAACGGGGACAGTCTTATTATGGTTGCAACTGACAGAATCAGCTGCTTTGACGTCATCCTTAACAATGAAGTAACCAAAAAAGGGACTGTGCTGACACAGATGTCCAAATTCTGGTTTGATCTTACAAAGGATATCCTTCCAAACCACATGCTGTCCGTTGATGTCAAAGATATGCCGGAATTTTTCCAGCAGGATAAATATGAAGGAAAATCTATGATGTGCCGTAAACTGAACATGCTTCCTATCGAATGTATCGTTCGTGGGTATATTACAGGAAGTGGCTGGAAAAGCTATCAGGAAAATGGTACTGTATGTGGAATCAGACTTCCTGAAGGTCTGAAGGAATCTGACAAACTTCCTGAACCAATCTATACTCCTTCCACCAAAGCTGAAATCGGTGATCATGACGAAAATATTTCTTTTGAACAAAGTATTGATCATCTGGAAAAATATTTCCCGGGAAAAGGCAGAGAACTTGCAGAAAAACTTCGTGATAATACAATTGCACTTTATAAAAAATGTGCAGAATATGCACTGAGCAAGGGAATCATCATTGCAGATACAAAATTTGAATTTGGTCTTGATGAAGATGGAAACATGGTAATCGGTGATGAAATGCTCACACCTGACAGTTCCCGTTTCTGGCCTGCTGAGGGTTATGAACCAGGTCATGGACAGCCTTCTTTTGACAAACAGTTTGCACGTGACTGGCTGACTTCCCATCCGGGAAATGACTGGACTCTGCCTCAGGATATCGTAGACAAAACTATCAGCAAATACCTTCAGGCATACAAAATGCTGACGGGTAAAGATTTAGACTAATATTTGAAGGAGTGAATATATATATTGAACGCCAGGGATACTTACCAGCTAATCATTCTGATCATCCTGTTGGCTTTATCAGCTTTTTTTTCGTCAAATGAAACAGCTCTGATGGCAGTCAACAAAATCCGTCTCCGTGCACTTGCGGATGATGGAAACAGGCGTGCAGCTCTCGTTCTTGACATCGTCGAAAATCATACACCTAAAATGCTCAGTGCCATACTGATTGGAAATAATATCGTTAATATTACTGCTTCCTCCCTGGCAACTACTCTTGCATATCATTTCGGAGGATATATGGTCAGTATCGCCACGGGTCTTCTGACTGTCCTGGTTCTTATTTTCGGAGAAATCACTCCGAAGAACTATGCAACTCTTAATGCAGAAAAAATCACTCTCAGATACATTCCTGTACTGAAGTTTTTTATGACTGTTATGACACCTTTTATTTTTATTATTAATCTTTTTTCCAGAGGTGTCATGTACCTGCTTCGGGTAGACCCTGATGCTGCCAGCAAAGCAATGACTGAAGAAGAGCTCCGTACCATTGTAGATGTCAGCCATGAAGATGGTGTGATCGAATCAGACGAAAAAGAAATGATCTACAATGTTTTCGACCTCGGAGACGCAAACGCCAAAGATATCATGGTTCCAAGGGTAAATGTAACCTTTGCCAGTGTAGATAATACTTATGATGAACTGATTGACATTTTCCGGCAGGATCGCTTTACACGACTCCCTGTATATGAAGAAAATCAGGATAATGTTGTAGGAATCATCAATATGAAAGATCTGCTCCTTTATGATAAAAACGAACCTTTTGATATCCATCAGTTTCTCCGCAAACCACATTTCACTTATGAATATAAGGATATTTCCGAACTTCTTGTTGAGATGCGGGCTTCCACTTTTAACATTGCCATTGTAGTGGACGAATACGGCGAAATGACAGGTCTCATTACCCTGGAAGATATTCTGGAGGAGATCGTCGGAGAAATCCACGACGAATACGATGAGAGCGAAAACGAACTGGTCAAAAAGATTTCCAATCATGAATATATCATTGAAGGCTCAATGAGTCTCGATGATGTAAATGACCATCTTGGCACAACATTCAAATCTGAAGATTATGATTCACTTGGTGGACTTATTATTGAGCATCTTGACCGTCTTCCTGAAGAAGGTGATGAGGTTATCACTGAGGATAATATCCGTCTGGTAGTCGAAAAACTGAACAAAAACCGAATCGAAAGTGTTCACATATATCTGCCCCAGCAGAAAGAAAAAACAGATGAATAAATGCCGACACCCCTTCCTGTTGGAAGGGGTGTCTTTACATTTCTTATTTACCTTTTCTTGAAAGTAAGACTATACTTTCACAATGTGTTGTCACTAACATTGGAATACACATCCTTTACCTTGTCACTGACATCGGAACACATTTTTTTCGCTTTGTCCACAACACCAGCAGATTTTCCAAACCGCTTCTTTGCATTTCCAATTTCATTTTTAAATCCTGTTTTATATATGAAAGTGATTTTATAGGGATCTTTTTCTCCATGTTCATCGTAACCGCCAACGATTACCTTTTCAATTATACTCTCAAATATACCTCTGTCAAATTCCTCTAACACCTCATTTTGAGACAATGCTTTCTTAAAATCTACGATTCTCCTTTGAAGAGAACCTTCTTCATCCACCTGCTGTTGAAAATACACCAGCTTAGCTTTTGCATTGCTTAAATCTGTCTTAAGGCTTACATCTGTTTCTTCATAAATATCTTTTTCAACAATGCCACTCAAATAATTATCCAACAACTTCTTTCTCTTATATGAAAGATTATCAATCTTTTTTTGCAGCTTATTCAACTGATCCTCTGTAGAATTTTCTCCAAGTGCTTTTTCCGTACGTTTTAGAAGTTCTTCTATTACATCTTTATTATCTCTACAAAGCATCCGGTATGATTCCACAAAAGCTTCTTCTATTACCTGCTCCGGGATTCCTTTACTATCCGGACAGAACCGTTTCCCCTCTTTGGTAGCCTTCACACACTGCCATATGGTTTTCTTATACTTTGAATTGCTGTGCCAACGTCTGCGTGAAAGATTCCCCCCGCAGAACCTACATTCCAACAAACAGCTGAAAGCATATTGTCGGCTGAATTTCTCCCGTTTCCCCGGTATAGCACCATGCTTACGGTTTCCATTTCTGCGGCTTCTGATCTCCTGTGCTCTCGCAAACATTTCTTCAGAAATAATCTGTTCATGGTGATTATGTATGTAATACCGATCTTCCTCCCCTAAGTTCTCTAACCGTCTTTTTGAGATAGGATCGACTGTAAATGTTTTTCCTAGCAAAATATCGCCCTTATATTTTTCATTATTTATGATTCCCATGACACTGGATGACACCCAGGGATTTCCTTTTATTGTCATTATCCCCTGTTCATTTAGCTCTCTGGCTATCATAGTGCTTCCAGCTCCGGCTACATAGCGTTCAAATATATAGCGGACAACCTTTGCACCTTCTTCGTTAATGGAAATAGATTTTGTAACCACATCATAATCATATCCCATACACCCCTGAAAACCAACAAGCTCTCCCCGTTTCATTTTCATCTTTAATCCCTTTTTCACATAAGCAGAAGTATTTTCGACTTCCTGCTGTGCCACAGAACTTAGGATTGTCATAAGAAATTCACCATCTTTTAAAGTATTGATTTTTTCTACCTCAAAGTAGACTGCGATATTTCTCTCTTTTAGCATACGGACATATTTTAAAGTATCCAGCGTATTTCTGGCAAATCGTGGTATACTTTTTGCGATGATTAAATCAATCTTCCCATCCATACAATCTTGAATTAGCCGTTGAAATTCATCTCTTTTATCCGTTTTAGTTCCTGTAATAGCTTTATCGGCATAAACACCTGCAAAAACCCACTCTTTGTTATTTTGAATGAGATCTGTATAATATCTCACCATAGAATTATAACTTTTTATCTGATCCTCATCATCCGTACTCACACGGCAATAGGCAGCAACCCTCAACCGTTCTATACGCCTTCTGGAAGAACCATCAGAAAAATCATTTGCCTTAATCAACTCTATTTCCATTTTCCGCTCCTTTATTTTTGTATTCCTATCGTAGTGTTAATTTTATTATAGATCAGCACAAATGATTCGTCAAGCGGTAATATTGGAAACGACACCATAATCTTTCATCAGTCTTTTCTGTATCAACAAATATTCATTTTCGTCTATCAATTTTTTTGTTTAAAGTTGCTTCAACATAGCCAATTGCATTGTATATCGCAGTAATTTTTTTGTATTCATTTCATTCTCCCCTTTCATCGCAAAAAATCCTGCAGGTGGCTGTGGGGGAACAGCCTCATTGGTATCTCACCATCTTTTCAGACCGGAGCAGCCTCTCCGGAAGTATCATTATTAGAAACAGAATCTTCGCCACAAAGTTCCCACCCTCTGCTCATAGCATAATATTTTCTCGCTCCTATCCATCTTCAATTTCTCTCCTGTCTATATGTACAAACTTTACGACACGATGTCGCAAAGTAAGTATTGATGTTGGATCATCCTGGCGTATCTGCTACCCGGCTCCTCTGTTTCCTTACGTCCTACAGGATAAAATATTCAATTATCAAGGTACCGTTCTTTCCGCACCAGAAATAGAAAGGGAATATTCCTGGCCTCTAACTTAAAGCCGGATCTCAAAATTCAGAAATTTTGTAATCAGCTTTGTCTCCAGTCGCCTTTTCATATATTCATCGGGCACATAATAGATTCTTCCAAATTCATCCTCATATTTTCTTTTGCACTCGCTATTGATAAATGGCTGAAAATAGGAAAGTATATGATTGATTGCTTCAGCGTCACCTTTAATAGCTGCCTGAATAGTTTCAAACTCTGGCAATTCTCTGCGTTTCTTTGATTCCATATGTAAATTCACTCCATCAATTTTCTCAAAATCCTTAAAGAATCATCTTTATGATAGTGTATAGTACTCTGCACCAATTTCAGGCAGTCAGCAATTTCTTTCTCTGTCATATTCAGAAAATAAAGCATCAGAATAATTTCCCGCTTTTTTACAGGAAGTTTTTTTAACGCCATGCTGATCCATTCATCACGAACAGGAACCTGCCTGCCCATTACGGTAAAATAATCTGCCATATCATAATCGTCACAGCTATACAGAGCATCCAGATCTTTCTGGAGAAGTTCAGAAAAAATCACTTCCCGTTCTCTCTGCCTATCCAGCTCATCAAGATAATTCAGTGCCTCACCATGCAGAACTTTAATGCAATAGGAGCAAAATTTTCTCCGCACGATTTCTTTTTCCTGACGGTTCAATTTCAAAAGGGATCACCTCCCTTCTGCTTAAAGCCGTAGTAAAAGATACCTGATCCTCCCTTTCACAGCGAGGACAGGAGAAAAACCGATAAAAAATCGAAAAAGCGGAAAAATTGTTTAAAATTATTTCCAACCTTCCCAAGAGCTTTCAATAGAAATTCTTGGTGCTTGGCGGCCCCCGGTTACATTTGCAAAAGATAAGGCACAAATTTAGAAAAAGAAAAATACCAGGAAGTTCCTGTAACTTCCTGGCATTATATTTTAAAAAACCCGAAACTATATCATAGTATTTGTTCTTTAAGTATTTCAATACCGATTTGTTATAACAAGAATCCCAAGATCTTAGTAGGATTTTTTAAAACTATTTTCTATTTCGTTATAACCATAAAATAACATTATCGACGTCTTTAGCAGCAAGTAAAAGACAAAATAAGTCTTCCTGCAGCAACTCAAATCAGTATATTCTCTTCGTTTTTCGGTATACTAATACTTATTTTTTCGGCACTTCAAGGTTATACAAAAAGCAAAATCAGCACTGTAAAATAAATCTGAGGTGAATAACTATGCCTGAAGATAAATTTTTTTTTTTTAGGGAAACGTATACGCACTGCAAGAAAAGAATGTCATTTAACTCAACAAGAGCTTGCTGACCAATGTGGACTTGCAGTTAAAACTATTCAAGACATAGAAAAAGGGCGAAAAAATCCCACTTATGAAACCCTTTGTTTTTTAATTGATCGTTTAGGTATTTCCGGAAATGCTTTATTTCCATCTAATTCTATAGTTGATAGCGAAATTTTAGAAATATTTCTTGGCAAGTTACAATGTTGCAATGAGAAAAATCAAAAAGTAATTTTAAACTCATTAATGTTTCTAGTCGAACAACTTTTAGAAGTCCAGGACACCCCCTGAAAATAACGCTTTTCAACCAATTAAGTTGAATACCTAAAGTATGTGTTTGTAACAGTTTTTTATAAAATGGGTTGATTTAAAACCGGTTCTCTTGAGTAGATCAAGAGAACCGGTTTTATTGTACTTTTCCTCGAAACTAACCGTTTAAAATATATTCAAAGTCCCCTTTATCTTTCTACTAATCAAGTAGCTCCTTTGCATACAAATTAATTTCATCATTTTTCATTGTCTTAACGTTATCTATCACACACTTTACACGCACTTAATCTATGAGAAATAAGTAACAACGTTTTATCCGAACATATTTTAGCCAATTCTTCATACAGCTTATTTTCACTTTTGGGATCTAAGCTTGCTGTAGGTTCATCCATAATCAAAATACTAGAATTACGTACTGCGGCTCTACATATCGCCAATTTCTGCCATTGTCCTCCAGATAATTCACTTCCTAGTTCTTCTAGCTGCCCCAATTCAATATTATCTTTTACCAAAGTTTGTAGACCCAACGCCTGAACAATTGATTTGTTAATTTCTATGTCACTATCACCTAGTGTTATATTTTCTTTAACAGAGCCACTATATTTAATAAAGTTTTGAAAAACGCATATGATCTTATTCATACTTGCTTTTGATATGTCATCTATATGAACTCCGCCTATCTTTATTTCTCCCTTCTCTACTGAATACATTCCCATTAACAAATTTACGAAGGTTGATTTTCCACTTCCATTTTCCCCAACAATTAATACTTTTTCCCCTTCTCTAATTTTTACAGAAACACCATCCAAAGAATTTATTTCTGCATTTGGATACTTATATATTACATTTTTGAACTCTATATTATAATCCGTAATTTTTTTATTACCCCATACTTTTTCTTTTAGAGTTTTAAACTCTTCCCACTCCTCCATAAGCCAATTCATATTATAAATTTCTTTCAAAAGATTCGTTAAATTTTCTACTTCCTGAGTAAACAACTGAAAAGTATTAACTGCCAACATAATACTGCCTAACCCTTTTTCGTGCTGTATAACCAACCCACAAGTTATATATACGCATACTCCAAACACACCGAATCTGACAACATTAGCCAATGTTTCATATAATAAATATTTATATGATACTCGTGTATTTTCAGCTAAAATTTTATCATTATTAGAAGCAGCTTTTGATAAGAAATAATTTTCCAGTCTTAACAGTTTAACATATATCATCAGCTTCGACCCAAAAGACAGGGATGAATGTGGATTGACCGGTGAACGTGCCCAGCAACTCGGATTGACTTTTGCAAAGAAAAACTTTCCCGGTCATCAGGCTTTAGTCTGTACTCATACCGACGGTCATAACAAAAGTGGAAACATCCATGTGCATATCGTAATTAACAGTCTCCGTAAATATGATATACCACAAGAACCCTATATGGAATTTGACTGTGAAGCAAAAGCCGGTTATAAGCATCATCTAAGTGCTGCCTATCTTGCCCATCTAAAACAGGAAGTCATGGATATGTGCAAAAAAGAAGGGTTGCACCAAGTTGATCTGCTCACTCCTTCTGAAAGAAAAATCACCGAAAAAGAATACTGGGCACAACGCCGGGAACAGGAAAAATTAGATAAGCTGAATCTGAAAATGAAAGAAGATGGAATCACACCGAAAGAAACTCGTTACCAGACAGAAAAACAATTTCTCCGTGACGCTATTGATGATGCTGCAAGTATTGCCCGATCACCAGAAGAATTTTCAAAAATCCTTGACGAAAAATATCACATCATCCTCAAGATCAGTCGAAACCGGTACAGCTATCTTCACCCTGGCAGAAAAAAATTTATCACTGAAAGAACTCTTGGGACCAGATACACAGAAGATTTTCTCTTGAAAGCATTTGAAGAAAACACGAAATCCCGTAGAGAACTGAAAGAAGAAATTCTGGAACAGCAGGCTCCGAATACTTCCACAGATTTACCACCTGTTCCTTTCTCTGATACTTCTGCTATCCCTGCACCATTCATTTTCATAAAATCAAACCTCCGGCTTGTAATAGATCTGCAAACCTGTATTAAAGCCCAGCAGAGCAAAGCCTATGCTCAAAAAGTAAAGCTCACCAATTTGAAGCAGATGGCTCAGACTGTTGCCTACATACAAGAGCATGGATATGATTCTCTTGATGATTTCCATGCAGCACTCAGTCAGGCATCAGACCAGACCAGTGCTTCCAGAAAATCTTTAAAAGATACTGAACAACAGCTCAAAGAAGTAAATGAACAGATTCATTTTACCGGACAATATCTGGCATACAAAAATGTGTATGCTGATTATCGTACAAGCCGAAACAAGAAAAAATTTTATGAAGAACATCGAGCAGAACTTTCCCTGTATGACACAGCTCTACGAACACTCAAAGAAAAATCTGGCGGGAATAAATTGCCTTCCATGAAAGCTCTCTATGCTGAAAAGGACCGGCTTGTTGAATTGAGGGATAGACAGCGTGAAGCTTTTTCTAATCACCAGGATTATGAACGGGAGCTTCGCACTGTATCTGCGAATATTGATATGATTCTTGGGAAGAATCGTGGGCAGGAGCAACAGATTGAAAAAGAGCAGAATTTATAAACCTTTTCATCTCCAAGCACCCAAATATCATTTTCAAATCTATGCTAATGAATAAATTCCTGTTTGCATCTTTCCTAAAAAGATGTATGATATAGAAAAACACAGGAGACATCATTAAAATGAAGGCACATAAATATTGGTCACTCGGTGCATTGGCATCCATGATCGGAACTTTTTACTGCTTCTCAAGATATGAAATCTGCTCATAAATATTTTGCTTACAGCTCTCTTCTCTGTATGATTATGGCTATCTATTCTGGTCATAAAATGATTTCTGGAAAGTCCTTAAAAAAGAAAGACTCTGTTTCCGAAGAATCTGCTGAATAATCAAAGAAGGAGTTTCTCCATGTGTGGCGAAATAGAAAAATGCTATTAAAAAGTTCACATAAAATACATTGCTTATGTAAATGTACCGGTATTCTCAAACAGTTATAACGAAAATACCTATTGAAAAAGAACTCACAACCATAGTTCATTTCATAAATCAATACAAAAACATTGATGTTTTTCTTATTTACAGTATGATATAATTAAAAAGAAGATGCAGTATTAAAGGGAGAACTGCCCAGACAGCCTGGCCTCAGAAATATGCACCTTCCTCTATAAATATATTATGTGGTATCAACACCTTTTATACATAAATAAAAAGATACAGTAAACAAAATGGTACTACCCAGGTAGCCCGTTTCTTGCTCATGTATCTCAATCTATCTTAATCTTAGTCGATAAATTTTAATTTGTCAAGATAAATTTCAAATAAAAGAAAGGAAAAAAGGTCTCACTTATGTTAGAAAAGAACAAAGCAGATAGCAGAAAATATTTTATTTTCAAAATACGAGATTTGGTACATAATTCTTTCCACACACTTGAAGAAAAGCGAACAGAAAGTTTATTGCAATATATGGGTATCTGTATCAGCACCTATGATGAACTTAGGGCATCCCTTGACCCAACCAAACTAAAACGCTCATACGAAGGATTGTTAGAAGGACTGGATTACCAGATGCAAATACATCCTTTTCATAAGCTTGATTTATACCAAAATGATTTTTCTCACTTACATCAGCTCATAAATCTTGCAAATGAAGCTCGCGATAAAGAACTTCATAACATTCACCGTAGCATTGTAGCTTTAAAAAAGAAATTGGAAGCTGAAAATCTCATAAATTGTTATATTCAATGCTTACTCACAGAAACCACATTCAAAGGCATGGATTATTTAATGGAGGCTCTTATTAGTGATTTATTATATGCAGGACATTCTATGTCTCATATTTTAGATTTTTTCAAAAGACAGCAGCAAGAATTTCTAGAACATAATGATGCTGAAAAAACTATACAGAATCTTAACGAATTTGACAGAAAACCTATACCTTTTTCTATTCATATCTGTTTTAAAATTTCAAGCCAGACGCAGAAGGAACTGGCACTTAATCTTATAAAACAGCAATTTGAAATCCGTACTAACCAAGAATTAGGGATACCTCATATAAATAACGATACTTTAATTGCCAGTAAAGAGTATCTAGCTTTAGATGAATTCAAAGCAATCGACTTAGCTCAAAAAGAATTCCAATCCGTTACAGAACTGTTTGATATGTGGCAAAGCACAACCAATTGTATTCGCGATGATTTATGGTATTATTGGAAAGAAGACACGGTTTTTCATAAAATCAGCTTAAACAGCATTGATCCCATAAAAATGCTTAACCATATTGACGCAAACTATAAAAAACAGATGGAACGTTTTTTACAGTTGCGAAATGATCTTGGCAGCAACAATATTAGAACTTTGGAACGAATACTTTATACTCTTAATTCTGCCAAATCGCTGACTACTCAAAACCGTTTTCTTAACTTTTGGTCATCCCTTGAATATATTTTATATTCATTTCCACGCTTTACAATCATAGAAAAAGCACGCGTTGTTGTTCCAGAAGTTTTTGGATTGTTCTATCTAAAAAATAAACTTAATATATTTTGGGCACGACTTACTTATTGTATGTCTAACAAAAAGGATTATGCTGAGAAATATCCTACTTTACAAAATTTTATAATGAATTGTCAGGTCACTGAAAAAGATTATTCTACCCCAAAAGTAATTGCTTATCTAAGTGATGTAAATAAATATAGTGCTATTTTATCTGAGCTTTCTTTCCATATTGTCCTTGAGCGAGAATGTCGTGAAATAATTATGCTTTTAACTGAGCCAGAAAAAACAAGCAAGGCAATTCAAGAATATTTTGACGGTATTAAGCATGATTTAAATTATATTTATCGTCTCCGAAATCAACTAATTCATTCTACAAAGGATATTGACGATTCCCTGGAGTATATCAGCTTTCGATTGTATCGCTATGTTAACTCTGTACTTTCCACGATATTATACTATCAGGAAAAAAACAATTTATATAGCATTACAGATATATTAATTTCTGTAGATGCCACCTACCAAGACTATAATAAAAAATTATCGCCAGATATCAAAAAGAAAAAGAAGAAATCTTCTTCCGAGATTGCTTCAGAAACCCTTTCTCCTGAAGACATCTATCGCATTGTACGACCAAAATATTTATTCATTGAATAGTATTTTAATATTAAGATTCATCTTTAAAATACATTATCTAAAAAGTGGATGCTACTTTAACTAAAAGTTACAGTAACATCCACTTCTTAAAAACTATTTCTTCTTCCTCTCCATTTCTTCTTCGATTTCCTTCTGTGGCTGTCCTTTTCTCTGACTGGCTATCTTCTTCTGATGATTACGGAGTCGTTTCAGTACCGATCTTCGTGGAGCATTTTTATCTTTTTTCCTTGGAATGTTGTTCATCAGTCCATCAATCATATTGTAGTTGATCTCTGATGCATCCAGATCTTTTGGCTGTACCTGCTCCAAATACTGCACATTCACCTGATATTCCGGGTGATCTTCTGCAAACTGTTTGGCGATCTGCAGTTTCTCCCTCACATTTCCAGAAAGATATTCGTCCGACGGCTCCCATTTTTCACTGATCGGATTCTTAAAGATCACCCCTGCCAGTTCTTCTGTAAGCTCCTCTTCTGTTTTCCCTGAAAGCTGTGCCATATAGGAAAGGTCAACGCCTGCCCTCTCACCAATGCAAACCGCAAGTGCTTCACTGGCAGTATCCACGGAAGTTACCGTTTCTGCCCTGCGGATCGTCCTTTTGGTAAAAATATCCGCTTTCCGTTTCAGTTCTCCCTTATCATCCAGAAATTCCAGAGAAGTCAAAAGACAATAGCTGCTGTCCTGACTGAATGCCCTCTTATTGGCATTGCTGCTGATAAGACCATATTTTGCTGTAAAGATATCATATTCTTCATTGAGTTTTTCCTGCAGCTTTGTGATCTGCTCATCGCTTCCCTCTTCCATCTGACACCGGATCAGTTCATTCGTAACATCACGGATCTTCACCATCCCTTTGACACGTTCCGCTGTCATTGCCGGAAGCTCCATGCAGTTCATCACAGAATTTTCCCGGTAATAGACTTCCTCATTCACTACGGTAAAACTGAAATTCTTTACATCCGGGTCTGCCGGTATAAAGACAACATCCTCCTCCAGCTCTGTATCCGAAAGTTCCAGTTCCGTGATCGTGCCATGGATATTCTGGACAGCTTCTTTTAATTGTTCTTCTAAGGTAATTCCTTCTTTTGGTTTTACGGTCACTTCCTGCTTTCCATACTGGGTACTTTCTGTAGTAAACTCACCAAGCACCATTTCCGGATGCTCTGCAAAATAAGCATTGACTGAATAGCCTTCTGGTGTTTCCTTTAAATTTAACCATTCCGGTTCCTCAATGGATGCCCTGTCCCTTTTCTGGAAAAACAGAATATCAGAAACAACGCTGGTATTGGCATTTCTCTGGAACGCATTATTCGGTAATCGGATGGCTCCAAGCAGTTCTGCCCGGTTTGCGATATACTGTCTCACTGCCGGGTTCTGCTTATCCATCGTTCCACTGGAAGTTACCACTGCAACTACACCGCCCGGACGGACCAGATCAAGGGATTTTGCAATAAAATAATCATGGATCATAAAATGATGCCGGTCATATCTGCGGTCACTGACCTGATACGCCCCAAATGGAACATTGCCTATCACACAGTCAAAAAAGCTGTCCGGATAACTGGTTTCCTCAAATCCCTGTACTGCAATCTTGTTTTTCTGGTAAAGCTGTTTTGCGATTCTTCCCGAAACCGGGTCGAGTTCCACACCGTACATATTGTCTTTGCCCATACTCTCCGGGATCAGTCCCATAAAGTTACCGACACCACAGGACGGCTCCAGAATATTTCCCTGTTTCAGTCCCATATTTTCCAGTACTTCATACATACTTCGGATCACGGTCGGGGACGTATAAAAAGCATTTAAGGTCGATGCCCTTGCTGCACTGTATTCTTCCGGCGATAAAGTATTCTTTAATTCCAGATACTCATTCGCCCAGCTGCTGTTACTCTCCTCAAATGCCTGTGGGATACCACCCCAGCCAACATAACGGGATAAGATTTCCTGTTCTTCGGGTGTTGCCAGACGTTCTTCTTTCTCCAAAGTCTGTAACAAATGGATGGCTTCCATATTTGCTTTATACTTTGCTTTCGGACCGCCTGCTCCAAGGTCATTATCCTGAATCCGAAAGTTATGCGGTTCTGTTACAATCTTTTCTGCTTCCGGTTTCAAATATGGCTGGAATTCTCCTTCATATCCAAACAGTTCATTTTCTCCGGGAATATAATTGCGTCCGGTTTCCAGGCACCGGAACACATCGGCAGTTGGTGCATTGCTGACTGCATAAAACTCATCATACGAATATTTAGGGAAATCTTCTGTATGATAGGTCGACAGATGAAGTTCTGTATTGGAACGGGTCTGTGCAACCAGATCTTTTCCCTCTAGTCCTTCCGGCAATACCCCTACTGCTTCAAAGTGATACCCCTGATACTCAAAAACACCCTCATCCCAGGACTCTGCCAGTTCTTCTGCGGTTTTAGCTGTTGTCTCTTCTTCTGGTTCAGTTGGTTCCTGTCCCTCAGAATCTTTCGTTGTTTCCTGTTCCTGACTTTCCAGAATAGATTCTTCGGCAGTAACCTCTTCCTCTTCTATTTCCTCCACATCTGACATATCGACTACGGTCGGTTCTGCCACTGCCTTCGTATCCAAGAAATCAAACATGGTCATCTGGTGCCCTGACGGTTCTGCAAAGAATGGTTCTGCTTCTGGTGTCGGGAATATCGTATAGGTTCCTTCTGCATACTGATGAAGTTCCGAAAGAAGTTCTGTTTTTTGCTGATAGTTTGTCCCATACGCTTCAAAATCCAATGGAAGAGCTGCCAATGCTGCATCCATATTCTGTAACAGTTCTTCTGTCTGCTCTGGATTCTCTAAAACTACCATCATTTCTTTTCTTGGTTTTTCCCAGAAGAAGTCCTCCGTAAATGGTCTGTCCATCTCTTCCGGAAGACGGTCATAAAAACGGAGTACCTTATTTGCCATCTGCTCCCGTTCATATTCCGGCATACGAGCATAATCTTCTGCCTGCAAGAACTGGTCATTCTTTATCAGATAAGCTACTCTATTTGCAACTTTATTCCAGGATAATAAAATTGACGTATATGGATTCCCATAAGCACCTCTTGCAAGAAATAATCCTTTTCCATCATAGTTTGCGTGTGAATCATCGGCACCAGACAGTGCATGACTGCTTCCACCGATCCCATACTGTTCCTTGATAAAACCTGTCCTCGATCTTTCATCTTCATGCAGCAGATAAAAGGAATACGTCCTAAGCCTGCCCTGCGAATACGCTCCACCTCCTGCAAGATAAGCATCAATCTCATCCTGTGTAATGAACATCGGATGTTCTTTCCAGGCAAAGCCATCCCTAGCCTGATAAGGAATCACCTCATCCGCAAACTTCTGAAACTGCTTTGAGATATTTATAGGATTATAATGATGGAAACGCATAATAGAATGATTTTCTTCATAGGCTTCTGCCAGTGCATCCAGTCTTTCATTCAGTTCCGAAAGCCACTGTGGATCTTCCAGCTTTTCTTCCAGATAATCCGTGATCTCCGGATAGATACTGTGAAGATGTGGTAAATCCTCCTCATCAAAAACAATCTCGGCTACCCCTTCTGCCATATCCCCTTTCATATAGGCAAGAGCCTGTGCATGTTCTTTTACTGCATTGTTTCTTGCTGCATCCAATACAGACTGCGGTGCATATTCACCCTGGTCTAAAAGCTGATGGATACGTCCGCTGACATCTTCCCATGATAAAAATGCCTTATCTAAAATCTGGTCTGTGACCGTATGCCCCACTACGATCTGCATCCCGGTTTCATCAAACCAGACCGAATATTCACTTCCATCAATCTGAAAGCCTTTTCCACCTTTGCGGTATTCACGCTTCACAAACTCCGTATATTCCTCCGGGGCCTGTTCGCTCATAAAATTATAGATGATACGAAGTTGAATGCCCGCCCGGTTTCCTCCTGTCCGTAAAATATCATCGACAACGCTTTCTGGAATCGGGATTTCTCCGGCATAAAGGGCTGCTGCTCTTTCCTCGATCTGCCGTCTTTGTTCATTTGCAGTTGGATATTCGGGCAAAGATAAAGCAGAGGCAATTTCTTCCTCTGCTTTACTCAGTCCATCTTCTCTTGTATCTTCAACTAGCTGTATACCAATTCCGTCAAGATGCTCTCTTCCGCTGTTGCCATCAGTGCGTTCATATGTGCTGTCCAGGCCATCGGGTCTGCTTCCTTGTCCGGTGCCGGATGGTTCTTCAGCAATTTCTCCATCTGGCTGTCCATCCTCTCCTGTGCTGCCTTCTCGATTTCTGCCAGATGGCTGTTCAGCTTTCCTGTCAGGAACAGGCTCTGATACAGGCTGTTCTTGTGTTCCTTCAGGAATCTCCTCCGAAGCATCCCGTATTTCCCTATCGTCACTTCTTCCTCCTCTACGGTCAGGTTCGGAAACAGGTAATCCCCCTTGCGATGATATGTCAGTTCCATAGTCGTTTCCTCCTTCATTCTCGATATTTTCTTCTTTGTTGTTTTCTACGTCCTGATTTTTATTTTCACGCATTAACGTGTTGAAGTTATTATAATTCCTTTCACTGGAAATTTCAACCTCTTTTCTGGCTTCTTCCAGAGAAATTTTATGTACCGTCCTTCCAATGTCAATCAGAACACTCTCACTGATCTGGCTTGCTGCATTTCCAAGAAAGGTCAGTACAGACAGCCGGTTATAATCGGTAATATGCATAAAATCCTCTTCTTCCAGAAGCTCCATCGGTTCCAGACCACACCGTCTGCAAAGCATGTAATATACACTGTCCGTTGCAAGCTGGCGGAAATCACTGCGGATCGTAACTTCATCCAGATCTTCTAGATACGTTCCTTCCGCTGCATATTCCAAGCCGTCCAGATATTCTTCCAGACTGTCTGCGACCATTTCCCTTGCAACCGCCATCAACGCATCCGATAAAGTCCCTGTATCTTTTTCTTCCAGACCATACGCTTCTGCCAGATGGGTAAGGATCTCTTCCTGCTGATGTTCCTGCATCTGCCACAGGTAAGGGCTTCTTCCGCCTGCCACCATGTGCGTATCTGAAATATCAAACACATACCGGAGTCTGGTATTATGACCATTCCCGTCAAGCAGGGCGATTCCCCTAGCTCCCCGGTTTACCCAGCGGAACATTTTCTCATTCCACAGTTCCAGGGACGCACAGGCGGTTGCCTGTGGATGCTGTGCGTGGATCAGTAACTGGTCTGTAAAAGGATACCGGTATAGTCTCGCTGCGGTATCCATATAACCCATCCAGTCCCTTGGCGAACTGCTCACCAATGTCGCATGTTCCTGTGCCAGTTCCCGGATGTCCTGTAATTTCGACATACTGCCTACCTCCTTGCCTTATTTCTTTTTCTTCTTTGGAAATTCCAGATGGAACCTTGGCTTTCCGTCCTCCAGTGTCAGTAAAAGATCTGCGTCAAACTTTATATCTTTTTTTCTGGAATACAGCCCTTTTACATGGGTGCAGGCTTTATCAAGAAGCTCCACTGCCATCTTTTTATCCAGTGTTTTCTCCATGCTTCCTAAGAAACGGTTTTCTTTCCAAAGGGCAAAATCACACTGCCTGTTGGAGCAGTAAAAATTTTGCTTTCCTTCGTAGACATCAGAGCCGCAGACCGGACACTTACCGATCACTTCCCTTGCTTTCTGGAACCTTCTCCTTTCCGTTTCCGGTATTTCCCTGCACACAGAAAGAATCTTATCGACTAAAGAAGTGATCTCACCCATAAACTGTGTATCGGTGATCTGCCCTTTTTCCATCATTAAAAGCTGATTTTCCCATTCGGCAGTCATTGCGGCAGATTTCAGATAAGCCGGCATGACATTCACCAGTTCCCTGCCCTCTGTGCTTGGCAAGATCTGCTTTCCTTTTCTGACTACATAGCCGGAAGAAACCAGTTTTTCAATGATACCTGCCCTGGTTGCCGGAGTCCCCAGTCCTTTCTTCTCTGTCTCCGAATCAAAGTCTTTATTCCCTGCGGTTTCCATAGCGGCAAGGAGGGTATCTTCATTGAATGGTTTTGGCGGGGAAGTAAAATGCACTGTCTTTTCTGCCTTTACCGGAGAAAGCGTCATTCCTTCTTCATATCCATATGGGATGGAAGTTTCTTTTTCCGTTTCTTCTTCCGGCTTGGCTTTCACGCACTGGTTCTTAAAGGCATTCCCCGCCGCTTTAAATCCCATCTGCACCGGCACTTTTCCTCTGGCAGTAAAATCATGTCCCTGACATTTGACCATAATATCCGTCTGCTCATACTGATACTCTTCCCCTGTTGCCTGCACCAGCTGCTGGCAGACCAGCATCATCAGGTTCTTTTTGTCCGCTGTCAGATCAGAGATTCCTTTTTCTACGGCTTCTTTTGTTGGAAGAATCGCATGATGGTCGGATACTTTTGCATTGTTAATCACTCTGGTGATGTTATGTCCCAGCTGTCCATAATCCAAGAACGGAAGTAAGACTGGCATTTTCCCTACCAGTTCCTCTACGGTATCCCTCATATCCTCCGTCACGAACTGGCTGTCCGTTCTTGGATAAGTGACCAGCTTTTCTTCATATAATTCCTGCAGCATATCCAGTGTTTTCTTTGCCGTATAGCCAAAGTAACGGTTTGCTTCCCTTTGCAGACTGGTCAGATCATAAAGTTTGGGAGGAAACGCTTTCTTTTGTTCCCTCTTTATCTGTGTAATCACTGCTTCCGAATCCATACATAAGGAAGCAAGGAGATCGGCTGCTTCCTCATTTGCAATATTTTCAGAAACTACCGTAAGCCTTCCGTCTGTCAGTGCTACTTTATAAAAGGCTTCTTTCTGAAAATGCTCAATCTTATCCTGACGTTCCGCAAGCATGGCAAGCGTTGGCGTCTGCACTCTGCCCACAACCAGACGTTTAAAATAACAGGTCGTATATGCCCTAGTTCCGTTCATTCCGATCAGCCAGTCTGCCTGTGCCCTGCATACCGCAGCCATGCAGATATTCCGGTATTCCTCTGCTCCTTTCATTGTCTGAAAACCTGTCCGGATTGCCGTATCTTCCATGGAACTGATCCATAAACGCTTCACCGGTTTCCTGCATCCGGCAAGGTCATACACTCTCTGGAAGATCAGTTCCCCTTCCCTTCCTGCATCACAGCCATTTACCAGATAGTCCACATCTGCCCGGTTCATCAGGCTTTTTAACACATCAAACTGTTTCTTTTTATCTCTGGAAACTTTCAACTTCCAGACCTGCGGGAGAATCGGAAGGTCATCAAACTGCCATTTCTCATATTTCGGGTCATATTCCTCCGGCTGTGCATACTCTGCCAGATGCCCAAGGCACCAGCTGACAATACAGCTCTCCCCTTCTAAATATCCGTCCTCTTTTTTATAAGCTGACAGGTTTTTGGCATAACTCTGTGCCACACTTGGTTTCTCTGCGATCACTAAAAATTTTGACATACGTTTTTCTGTCCTTTCTACTGAAAAAGGGCAGCCAAACTACTCTGGCTGCCCCTGTCCTTATTTTGGTTGCTTCTTTGAAGATGGAAGTTTATTCTTCCTCATCCTCTTCTTCATTTACATACGGTCCATCAGAAAACTCCAGCTGTTCGCTTACATAGTCCTCCTCTTTGCCACGTCCATGCTTTTTATAAACGGCAATCCCTGCCACTCCAAGAATCACTGCAAGTACGATTGCTCCAAGTCCTTTTACATTCATTCCCGTCTTTTCTTCTTTCTTCACTTCGGTTTCCTCCTCTACTGCCGGGGTAGTTTCCGGTGTGGTTTCCGGAATCACTACGGTTGATTCTTCGGTTTCTTTGCTCTTTTCTGTCTCATCCAGAAATTCTGCCAGGTCATTCTCATCGACCAGGGACATCATGTACACGTTTTCTGTATTGCTGGAACGGTCAATGACCATATAAAATGTATTTCCCTTCTTGGTCTGGATGGTAAGGAACTGTTTCGTATCATCATTTTCCTTATCATCCACCAGCTGGGCATTTCCCGGAGTAGAAAAAGCCGAATTATCCCCTTCCCCGGTGACCCTTCCGGTATCCTCTTTCTTCTCCGTATCTTCTGTTGATTCTGTTGCCGTTTCTTCTACTACCTGTGTCGTTGTCTCCTCCGCCGGTGGGTTTGCGTTTGCATAAACCGTAGCAATGGATGTCCCGGAGATCATGGTGACTGCCATGGCAATCATAAGCAGTTTCTTTACCACTTTATTCCTCATCGTCTAAAACCTCTCTTTCTGTCATCTGACCAACAGGTGGTCTGTGAACTTCTTCGTTGTTTTCCTTTTTCTGCGGAGCTTTTGCATCCTCCACCGTGATACCGCCGTCCTCATCCATCTGAATCGTAACGGTTCCTTTCTGAATCCCGTCAAGCAGGACAAGCAGGCTGCGGCTGTCCAGCTTCATGGAACGGAACGACTTAACGATCTCTATATCTTCCATCTGCTGTCTCAATGTATTCTGCCGCTTCAGGTGTTCCTGTAATTCAGCGATCTTATCCTCTGTTTTCTGAATATCATTCAGAAGTTTTTTTAATTTCATGTTCATCTGCCCTGTCACCTCCTCTAATGCAGACGACCAAACGCCATAAAATGTTCCTGCCAGTAAGCACTTGCAATGCTGGTATACTGGACAGGCTTGCCACAGTGAATCATCATGTTATTGCCGACATAGATTCCCACATGGCTTGCTCCCGGTGTGTCATAGATTCCCTGGAAGAAGATCAGATCTCCCGGTTTTGCCTCCGATGGTGATACCTGCGAACAGTGTGACCGCAGCTCATCGGCAGTACATCTTCCGACATTCCATCCATTTCCACAGTTATTGATAACCCAGCTTACAAAGCCGGAACAGTCAAAACCACTTGGGGAATAACCGCCCCATACATATGGAACACCCAGATATTTTTCTGCTACCTGTATCATTTTTGCAAACTGTGGATCAGATAAAGCATCTGCCGGTATGTCGTAACCAAATCCACTGCTTCCGGTGGGTATGCTGTTTAGATCAAACAGATAATCACGGTTGCCATAATATTTGTTATACGCATCGTAGCGTTCCTGTTCTTCCTCTGTCATACGGCTCCTTAACACGGCATCCAGGCTGTGGTTTGTCATCGTCACATCCAGACGGTTCACCTCTTTTGTAGTCGTGACCTGCACTTCCTGGTTTCCATTGCTGTCTGCTATGTAGGCTTCCCATGTCTGGTGTCCATGTGCGGATGCCGCCGCATGATTGTCATAGTAAACATCGAACTGTACCCCATATCTTGCGAACGCTCCGGTATCTTCTACTACATATTCCACACCGTTCATGACTACATGGGTTCCGATCGGCACAAATGGATTCGCCGCATCCACGGCAATCGTATGGTTTGCTGTCGGCATTGCCCCACTGGCTGTCGGTCCGCCACTCCACTGGCCACAGCAGATCGGGCAGTTACAGTACCCACTTGTCACAACCAGTCCCAAGGACTCCCCTACCCGGACAGTCTTGGTTTCTGTAACTGTTTCTCTGGTAGAGTCTGTGGTGATTCCATACTGCTGTCGGAAGATCTCCTTAATCTCCTCTGCCACTTCATCGTAAGTGAAGCCGCCGTATTTTACCGTAAGATAAGAGATCAACTGATATGGGTTATGACCGATCTCATCAATCTGGTACCGGTATTCGTCATAATCCGGATGGGTGGATTCCATCTGATTGATCTGTGTATTCAGTGCTTCTTCCAAGGCACGGTACGCATTTTCAGCGGCATAAATATCTTCATCCGTACTGGAATAGCTGGTAGAGATGATTGCGGAAGAAGCTCCCTGCAAAGATGCCGTACAGCTGGTAAAACTGGCTGCGATCAGCACAAAGATCAGAGCAAAGACAGCTACCGTGGCAAAAATCCCCCGGTTCTGTGCCGCCACCATCTTGACGGCATCTTTCGCTTTTTCCGTAAACTTCTGTGCGGAAGTGATCGCTGCATCCTTTACTTTTTTACTCTGTCTGGCTGCCTGATACTGCTTCTGGTAACGCTTCTTCTGAAAGAGTTTCTGCAGGGCAGATTTCTTTTTCTTCTCTGCTTCTCTTTTCACTGCGTCCTTCGCTTCATTTCCATAGGCAGTCTCAAATATCAGCCTGCTCCTTTCTGCTTCATCCAGGACGCTTTCTTTTAATCTCCGAGATTCTTCCCTTCACCCTTTCAGCCGTTCCCGCATGTAGATGGATTTCCTTGCAAGGCTTTCCCCGACAAGCTCTGCCCGGTGTGCCCCTTCCACTGCCGCATTTTCATCCTCTTCTTCGTGCGTTTTCCAGTGTGCTGCTGTGACTGCCGCATCTTTGACTTCCGATGCCGGATTCCGGATACCGATCCCGGCACCATGTACCATGCCGTCACCCTCATCACCAAAAGACAAACGGGAAACTTTTTTCCGCTGTTCCTTCAGCACCCGTTCCCTTTTGGACTTGCCTTTGATCTCCTCGTGGAACTTATCCAGGGAATCTTCCATCACTTCGGAAGTTTCCCGGTAACGGGCAGATTCTCTTTTGGCTGCTTTTTCTTCTCTGGAAGTCTCCTTTTCCTTCCTTCTTTCCTTTGCAGCATAATCCCTGACCATCTTTTTCTTCCGAAGATCCCGGCTGTCTGCAACTGTCTCCAGATATGCCCGTTCCCCTCTTGGCTGTCCACGGATACTCTCTGTGCGAAAGGCAGATTTGGGATTTTCTCCATTTTCAACGGAAATATCTCCCTCTATTTCTACCTCTTCACCCATATCTGAGTTTATATCCTGGTCGGATACATGTTCCCTGCTATATCTGGGTTTTCTGGAACTCTGCTCCGGCTGCTCCATCTCCCGTTCTTCTTTAAGCCGTTCATGTCTGCGTTTACTAAAATCCAGTTCCTCTTTCTTCTCACTGCGGGAAATCTCGGTATCCGTATCCCGTCCGGTGATCCTTTTTTCTTCCTTGTTCCGGAGGTTTTCTTCCCGCAGACCATCCCGGCTCATTTTCTGGACGGTTTTATCTCTCGCCTTATACTCATGCTCCTGCAACTTTGACCATCCCCTTTACTGTTTTGTACCGGTTATTCTGTCTTATCCTGATAGTCCTCCCATTTTTCCAACACTTCATCTGCCATCCCTGCAATGGAATCCGTCAGCTTGTCTGTCATTCGCTCACTTAAAGTCCCCCTTACAGCCAGACAAGATACAATTCCCGTAAAGTCAATCAGTTCTGCCAGATAGATAAGGTCATCCACCATTTCATCAGCCATTACTTTTTCCTTTCTGTCCTTTTCCATTTTCAAAATCTCCTTTTCATTGTCTGCACAGATTCTTTCTGCAAATACGCAGCAAGGCTCACCGCTGCATCTCTCCATGTTTCTGTAATCTTCCATCTTGTAATCCTCCATGATTTCCGGGCAGAAAAATTGCCGGAAGTATCTCCCGGCTCATCCTCTACTCTGTTTTATTTTGTTTCGTTTATTTCTTTAATCGTTCCGTTCTCCAATACCAAGTTTCTTCCGTTTCTCCACCTCGTCCGGCTTGGAAGTCATCAGGGCATACAACATCAGGGAATTATCAAACTTATCCTTGAACGGGATAATGGTACTGCCATAAAAGACCAGTCCCTCACCTTCCCCGCTGTTCGTTACATAAGAAAGCTGGTGTGGGGAAATGTTGAGCTGCTTTGCAAGGATCTGTCTGTCACCGGATGCCTGATTGAGCATCAGTATAAAGTCAGAGTTTTCAAAGATGTTCTCAATCTCCCGGCTGGCTAACAGGTCTTTTACGTTCTGTGTGATACCCGTCGGGATACCACCCCATTTACGGAATCGCTTCCAGATCTCCACGCTGTATGCTGCTGTCTGCTCCTCTTTTAAGAGCAGATGGAACTCATCAATGTAATATCTGGTACTCTTATTCGCAGAACGGTTGATCGTTACCCTGTTCCACACCTGGTCCTGTACGATCAGCATCCCCAGTTTTTTCAGCTGTTTTCCCAGATCCTTAATGTCAAAACATACGATACGGTTACTCAGTTCCACGTTGGTTCTATGGTTAAACACTTTTAAGGAACCATTGACGTAAATCTCAAGTGCCGTTGCCAGACGCTGTGCTTCCTGCTCTTTCTGATTACGGAGAAGATTATATAGATCCTCTAAGATCGGCATTTTTTCCGGTACCGGGTCAGAAAGGAAATCCTGATAGACCAGCCTTACGCATCGGTCAATGACGGTCTTTTCAACCGGCTCCAGTCCGTTCTTTCCGCCTACTACCGGCTCACAAAGAGACAGGATGAAGTCCGATTTTAAGGAAAGCGGGTCATCATCGTCAGCGTAATCCAGGTTAATATCCATCGGATTGATATAATCGTGGCTGGTCGGGGAAATACGGATCACCTGTCCATGAAATGCCCGGACTAACGGATAATATTCACCTTCCGGATCACAGACGATAATGTCATCTTTCGTCACGATAAATGCGTTTGCAATCTCTCGTTTTGCCGCAAACGACTTACCGGAACCCGGTGTACCAAGAATCAGTCCGTTCGGGTTTTTCAGCTTCTTCCTGTCTGCCATGATAAGGTTATTGGACAGGGCATTTAATCCATAATAAATAGATTCCCCAGCCATAAATAATTCCTGTGTGGTAAACGGAACAAAAATTGCTGTGGATGTCGTTGTCAGTGCCCGTTTGATTGGCACAAAATTCATCGCAAGCGGCAGGCAGCTCATCAGTCCCGGCTCCTGCTGGTAATCCAGCCGTTTCAATGCACAATTATATTTCTGTGCGATGCCGGCAGTCTGGAACACCACATTTTCCAATTCCTGTTTGGTCGGTGCGGTATTTAAAAACAACGCTGTCACAAGGAACATTCGCTCATTTCTGGACTGCAGATCTTCCAGAAGCCTTTTTGCTTCCCCACCGTATGTATTTAAGTCCGAAGGGATAATGTCCATGTCATAACCTGCCCGAACCGCTTTTTTCTGTTCCTCGATCTTCATACGGTTAATATCCGTCACCTTGCTTTTCACCAGTTTGATCGCCTTCATCTGGTCGATGGACTGGATATGGAAATTTACCATCAGGTTACTGTCCATCTCCAGAAACTCTGCCAGCATCTTGTCGGTAAGTTCCGGTGCAAGGATCTGTAAATAGGAAACAGCTCCCATCGTGCCGCCCATCTCAAAATCTTTTCCATTCTTAAATACAAAACTGGTCGGTGCGACATAATCCTTGGTACTAAGCCCTGTCCGAAGTACATCGTCATAAGAGAAATGGAACGGAACTTTGCTGTCCTGGTTAAAGGTTTCATACATGATCTGTAACCGTTCCTCTCCGTTCAGCGGATAGGCAGATACCCCAAGGATCTTAAAGTTATTCAGAATATCCGACTCGATACGTTCCAGTTTTGGCCGTGCTTCCCGGATATTCTCCGCTTCAATCCCAAATGTGATATATTTGGTACGCATCAGCCCGTTATTTCCTTTTGCCAGCTGGTTATTGAGCATCTGGGCAAACTCCATACGCAGGTCATCAAATGCATCCTCCTGCGGATTGATATGGATGACCTTCTCATACTCTGCCATGTTGCTGTGCTGGTTGATAAAAGACAGCTGAAAATGAATCGTGCTGTCAAAGTAATTCAGGAAATCACACCAGTTTTCAAAGATGGCGTTCTTATCTTCATTCTGTGCCAGCTGATAGTTGATGTCATAAAAACGGATCGTCTTGGAATAAAACTTGTCCTGCACCCGGCAGATACCGTCCCTTCCCATCTCATGGTATGGAATCGACTGCTGTGCAGTGATCCTCTTATCTCTGGCACTATCCGGTGTTTTCTTTCCTGTCCCACTGCCTTTCGTTCCGGAAACCACTTTTCCTGCCGGACGCTGCCCCGACGGTGCTGCGACAGGTCTGCTCTTTTTCTTTTTTGCGTTTTTCTTTGCGTCACGCACTGCCTGCTTTTCTGCTCTGGCTGCCAGCTTTGCTTCCCTTTTTGCATTTTTCTTATCCGCTTTTTCATGTTCCTTATGCAGTTTTTCTTCATATTTCTGTGCCCTTTTGAGGGCTTTCTTTTCCCTGCGTGTCAGTTTCCGGTTCGGTCTGCGGACACCTCTTTGCCGTTCCAGTGCTTCATACCCTGTCACCATCGGCTCATCATGCAGTCTGCCGCTTACTGGTCTTCTTTTCATTGCGGGGTCTGGAAGTTCTTCTTCTCCATCCTCCTCATCCAGCCAGTAATCATCCGGATATAATTCGTCTAAACTCTGTGGCGGCTGTCTATCGTTTTTTCTTTTTAACACTCTTCGTTCCCCCTTTCTTCTTTCTGACCACGGTATATTTTTTCTCGTACATATTTTCCATCTGGTACTTGCGTACCGGAGGACGGATAAATTTTACGGTGATCATATTTTTTAAGACCTTTTCTAACGGAAGCCCATCCTTCTCATACATGGCAAACAAAAATGCCGGAAGCATCAGAAGGCACATCCCGGTCGCTGCGTTACTGGAACCAATAATTCCCCTGCTTAAGAAATAAAACGGAAGCCCTACCGCCGCCGCAATCCCAAAGCAGATCAGCTGCCGTTTCGTCAGATTGAAAATGATCTTATTCTTGACCTTGGTTAAGTCTTTAGGCACAGATACAAATGCCATTGCCAATTCCTCCTTTCTTAATGGGCGTTAAAGATACTGCGGGCGAAGTTTCCTGTTTTCATCAGACTGAAACACAGGATCACCGTGTATGCCATCACGCCGAACAATGCAGAATGTATGTTATCTGACATTTGGATGTTTGCGACCAGGACCGCATAGATTCCCACGCAGACCATTATAAAAAATCCCTGGAATGCCAGTGCAAACAATCCACGAAGATAGTTGTTCCCGATCTGCCCCCATTCCCGGTTGGACATGGTTGCGAACGGGATCGCTCCAACGGACGAATAGAGATAAATCTCAATCATACGTCCATACAAAATCACTGTAATAAAGACTGAGATAATCTTCATACACAGGCTTACAAGCATCGTTTCCAGTGCCAGTATGACAAGTTCACCAATCTCCATAGATTCCATCGCCGTTTCCATTGTAGAGATCATCGTATCTATATTGATCGCTGTATCAGAACTGATAACTCCAGCTGCCCGGCTGACTACGGACTGCCCGACATCAAATACCGCCATCGTGATCGTAAAGGTATGGCTGACGATCCAGACTGCCACCCACATCTTGAAAAAGTATTTAAAGAACATCCAGGTGTCGATGTCGTGCATGTTGTTCTTTTCCGTCAACATGGAGATCAGCTCATAACAAAGTACAAATGTGATAATCATACCGGCAATCGGTACAATGACCGACTCGGAAAGATTCTGTATCATGCTGTAAATGCTGCTATTCCAGCCCTGCGGTGTCTGCCCAACCTGAGCAGCAATCTGACCGGTCTTTTCATTGACATCGGTATACATTGTTGTCAGGTTGGAACTTACCATGCCTGTCAGAAGATTCCTCATCCATTCTTCAATCGCTTCAAATATCCGATCCATGAGTCATCTCCCTCCTGCTTCTCTCAGCTGAACAATCCGGACAGTAACGGTACCAGCTGGGTGCCAATCAGAACGACACCGCCTCCTGCCATCAGCTGCTTGATCCCCTGGGACTTTGCACCTGGGTTGTCGTTTCCATATCCTTCTAACAGGTTAATAACACCCCATACTGCAAGTCTTGCTCCGATTGCCACCACTAGTGTCTGTAAAATATTGATTGCCTGATTAAAAACGCCATATTCGTTGTCTCCTTTCAAATCTCTGTATTTCTTTGGTTTCTATCTTTAAGAAGTCTTTTCCGGCTCTGCCCTTACGGGCGGCCTTTCATGATCTCTCAAATCCATCACCTCCCAAAAGGGCAAAGAAAAAAGAGCTATGTGTCCGAATCTTTCACATGCTCTGCTTCCTTGTTTTCTGTATTTAATTCTTTTGCCAGACTCTCTTCCGAAAACTCATACAGGTCAAATTCCTGTGTCCTCGTCAGTTTCACTTCCATCCGATGCCGCATATACGCTTCCACATCAAACTCATTTTTCTTATCGTAGTCTGACAGCTCCTTATACCGTTTGTGTTTGGTAATATCGAACTTGTCACTGAAAAATGGTCTTACACCTCGAAGCTGCAAGATACATTTGCTGCCATCCATGACCGCAAGTTCGTCCCGGCTCATCAATTCCTTTCCTGTTTTTTGATAGTTCATACCGTAAGAACGGCTCTGTCCACGGGTGTCCGAAGTGTTATATAAATCAATCGTTTCTTTTCCCAGCGTCTCGGAAATCTCCTTTAAGGTCGAACTTTCCTTACCGCCAAGGAATAACATCGTGTCGCAGTTACCTAAGATTGTCTCAGCTGCATCTTTGTAGATCGTCTTTAACTGGGACTGCGACTGGAGGATAATAGATGCAGAGATTTCCCTGCTACGGATGGTGGCGATCAGCTTGTCAAACTTTGGAATCTGACCGATATTTGCGAACTCGTCACAGAGGATTCTGACATGATATGGCAATCTTCCATGATGTACATCGTCCGCTCTGTCACATAACAGGTTGAATAACTGGCTGTACATCATCGCCACAACAAAGTTAAAGGTATCATCCGTATCAGAAATGATAATAAACAGTGCTGTCCTCTGGTCACCTACCATATCCAATTCCATCTCATCATAGCTCATGATCTCACGAAGCTCTGCAATGTCAAACGGTGCAAGCCTTGCACCACAGGAAATCAAAATACTCTTTGCTGTTTTTCCAGTAACAAAATGTCAATAGTTTTTTAATCACTTTTTCCCAAAAATGGGCAAAAAAATAGAGCATATGAAATTTTCCATACACTCTATTTTATATTGTATTTCAAATTTGTCAGATTAAGTATAAATTGCAATTTTATTGAATAAAATCACACGCTTTAACACGCTTATTTGAAGCACTCTCTAATCTTGTTTGAAATATCAGAATCAACAAAGCCTTTCTGTGCCATATCATCAAGTATCCCACACGCTTTGTCATGTGACAAACCCTTCTTATAAGGTCTGTCTTCGGTAAGTGCCTGATAAATATCAATGCACGCCATAATACGTTCTGGCTCATTTAATTCATCAGCAGTTTTTCCAAAAGGATATCCTTTTCCATTTAACTTTTCATGATGAAGAGCCGCCCAGTCTCGTATTTTCTCAAAATCATTAACTTCCGACAATATGAGATATGTATAACCAGCATGATTTTTCATTTTTGAAAATTCATCATCCGTAAGTTTATCCGGTTTTTCCAAAATTTCATTACCAATTGCCATTTTTCCGATATCGTGCAAAGCACCTGCCAGATACATTTTCTGTACACTTATTGAATCAAACCCTATGTATTTGGAAAAGAGAGCCGCTTTTTCAGCCACCCCTATAGAATGCATACTGGTAAAAGGCGATTTATAATCTACAATCTTTGCAAAGAAATCTGCAACATTTTTACACGTTTCCCAGTCAAGATCTTGTTTTTCCCTTGGGATGATTTTCCATAGCTCTGATTCAAAAGAATCATCCCTTAAATCCTGGAAGGATTCTTTTGAGAATGCTTTAAGAAAAGCATCCACACATTCGGAATCAAATAACCGATCCTTGTTTTTTGAAAGATACTGGCATATAAAGTCCCATCTCTGCTCATTAAAATCCTTACTGTTTCCAATGATATCAATCATATCAGCAAGATGAATAATTCTTGCAAATAATGGTGTTTCCTGCCATGTCTTCTGAAATGGACCCGTTCCATCAGCATGTTCATGGTGATATAATATGACATTTGAAACATCTGTTTTAAATGGAATTTTTGAAATATTTTTCTCACCATAAATGCAATGGAGATTCGTTTTTCTTCTGATAAATCAATATCCGAATTATTTTTCAATTCTTCAGAAATATATTGTGTCAGAGCGTTATCATGTAACAATGCACATATGGCTAAATCTTGCAGCGCATCACTTTGGATTGCCCAGTATTCAGCCATACGCACACTTATATATGCAACTCTTTTCCCATGTTTATTTTTGATATTTACCAGTTCTGCTTCAATACAATCCAAGGCATATGAGCAGGCTCCTGCCAGTCCGACAATATCTATAGCAAGTTGCTCTTTTTTCATTGATATAATCCCATCATAATTTATTTATACTTCTGAGAACTGATCTTTTCCTACGGAACATAACGGACATTCAAAATCTTCCGGAACATCTTCCCATTTTGTTCCCGGTGCGATACCACCTTCTGGATATCCTTCCTCTTCATCATACTCCCATCCGCAAACATCACATACGTATTTCATTAGTTAATCCTCCTAATTCTGATTTTCTTAAGTATTATTAAAATCCAAAATACATTTTTATCATACCCAGAACGAAGAGATGTACTGGATAAAACAAATAATTTACAATCTTATTCTGCCTTCCCCGTTCTCCATTATATGTAAGGGTTAATCCAAATCCCAATAATGCCCACGGTTCTTTATACATAGCCAAAAAGCAAAATGGAATTGGCCAAACAGGTTTTTCATGAAAAATATATAAAAAATACCCAATTAAGACTGCATGATACTCATAATCCAATCCCAATATCATCGCACTCAGGCATCCGGCTCCCACGATTACAGCGGAAATGAAATACCATAATATACGCCAGCGTACTCCTATTTTTTCTTTTAATGTATCTATGATCCAAATGATAACGAGTACCAAAGCCAATGTGAACATAATATTATTTCCATTTGGCTCAAAATAGGATGCCGTTGTAAACATGTCATATGGAATTTCTGAGATTATTCCAAACAAAAGAAGCATACCTAAATATTTCCACCTGTTTGTCGTTCTGAAATAACCTTCTATCAATAAAAATATAAAGATCGGGAAAGCTATTCTTCCTAATATGTCAAAAATATCACTTATCACAAGCAATATTCCTCCATTCAAATTAGGATAAATCAGAGCCTTATTTACATGATCTATGAGCATAGTTGTAAATGCGATATACTTTAATTGTGCTCCGGATAATATTTTCAGTTTGTTCATTTCCGTTCCTCATTGTATCGTATAACAGACATACCCATATTCATATCTGCAATTCACATTAATAATTTTCTGCATGTACTTCAAAATAACTCTGCGGGTGATTGCATACCGGGCATACTTCCGGTGCTTTTGTTCCTACTACAATATGTCCGCAGTTACGGCATTCCCAAACTTTCACTTCACTCTTTTCAAATACCTGTGCAGTTTCGATATTTTTAAGAAGTGCACGGTATCTTTCTTCATGATGTTTCTCAATCTCTCCTACCGCTCTGAATTTTGCAGCAAGTTCCGGAAAACCTTCTTCCTCTGCTGTTTTGGCAAATCCTTCATACATATCTGTCCACTCGTAGTTTTCACCTTCTGCAGCAGCAGCTAAATTTTCTTTTGTGTCACCAATTCCAGCCAGCTCCTTGAACCACATTTTTGCATGTTCTTTCTCATTATCGGCTGTTTTTAAGAACAATGCTGACATCTGCTCATAGCCTTCCTTTTTTGCAACAGAAGCAAAATAAGTATATTTATTTCTTGCCTGTGACTCTCCTGCAAATGCCTCCTGTAAATTTTTCTCTGTCTGTGTTCCTGCGTATTTGTTTACTGCCATTTCCTTTACCTCCGCTTTCTTTATCACTTTTTCAAAATCTGATGCCGGATGTTTGCACAAAGGACATACAAAATCATCCGGTAATTCTTCTCCTACATACTCATATCCACAGATCCTGCAGCGCCATATTGTCTGACCATCTTCTGTTTTTCCTACTGCCTGTGGCTTAGGTTTTATGTGATTCTGATAATACTCATATGTTACAGAAGGGATATCACTTAAGACTTCCATATCTGTTATTTCGCCAATAAACATTGTATGGGAACCCAGATCTTCTGTTTTATTAACACTTACAGAAATATACGCATTTGTTCCTTCTGTGATATAGTAAATGCCATTTTCGCCCCTTGCACATTTTTCAAATGTTTCAAACTTATTCATATCCCGCCCGGATTGAAAACCAAAATGTTTAAATAATTCAAACTGGGCACTCTGGCTTAATACTGACACTGTGAATTTTCCGGTCCTTTGGATCATTTCATGTGTATAATTTGCCTTATTTACACAGATACTTAATTGATTTGGTTCCAATGCCGCCTGGATCGCAGTGTTAATGATACAGCCATTATCCTTTTGGGCTTCTCTGGCAGTCAGTACAAATAATCCATAACTCAGCTTATACATTGCTTTTTTATCCATTCTGCTCCTCCTTCATCTTCTCCCTGCATCTCGGACAAATGCCTTTAAAAGAAATATCATATTCCAAAAAATCAATTCCATGCGTATCATGAATTCTTTTCATTAAATCCGGTTTTTCCTCCATATCTACATCCGATACCTCACCACATTTTATGCATCTCACATGATAATGATTTTTCAATGTGATATCGAACCGGTTTGCTCCATCTGGCACTTCAACCTTTCTCAGAGCCCCTTCTTCTGACAGTATATCAAGATTTCTATATACCGTTCCTTTTCCAATGGTAGGATATTCCATCTTTAGAAATTCATATACTTCATTTGCTGTAACATGCCTTTTCATTTCATATACGGCATTTTTCACAAGATCTTTCTGAATTGTATTTCTTCTGTTAGTCATTTGTCCTCCTTATTAGGATTTGTTCTTAATTAGAAGTATATATCAGAAGTTTTAAAATGTCAACATTAAATTAGTAATAATTACTATTTTTAAAATGATGATAGCACTTTGTAAATATCCCTTTTTCGCACAATCTTATTCCATAATTTTTCGTTCAAAAACATATTCCATTTCAGATGATAAATCTCTTCTAAAATTGTATCCAAGTCTGTCAAACGTTTGTACGTCTGCAGGATTTTCAATTTCTTTTTCTGCCATATATCTGACCATCTCACCACGAGCCATCTTAGCATATGTACCTTTTGTTACCAGTTTATCCCCTGATTGTTCACAAAACGTAACCGTAATATATTTGTCTTTATCTGATAAATATTTTTCTATACATTTCGAGTATTCTTTTGATGCAAGATTAATGATAATCCTGCTGTCATCAAGCACTGAACGATATAATCTTTCACCCCAATAGTCATATAGATTTTTTGTATCTTCTATTTCAGCTTTCGCCTGCATCTCCAGGCGATAAGGGGTCACACCATCCATCGGTTTTAGAACACCATAAAACGCAGACAGTATCCTCAAATGATTTTGTATATAATCAAACTGCTGGTTTTCAAACACAGATGGTGCCATATACTGAAATGCGATTCCCTCATACGATAAAACAGCCGGTGTAAGCATATTATAAAGATCCATATTTTCTAATCTGTTGAAATTTTGTTCTGCAATCTTGTCATTACATTTCCAGATAGCTTTTAATTCTTCTTTTGATCTGCTTTTCATCCAGTTCAATATCTCTGCTGTCCTGTCAATAAATTCTGGCAGTCCAACTGGTGCTATACTATCTGTATCGGTAATCATTTTTTTTGCAGGTGATAATATAATCTTCATTATGCCAATTCCTTAATCATGTTTTCAGGATCATTCGCCGCCCTGACTTTATCATTTGCTTTTATAATGATTCCACACTCATCAATAAGATATGTAGTTCTTACCACACCCATAGAAACTTTTCCATAGTTTTTCTTTTCTTTCCAGACATCATACGCTTCAATAACTTTACGTTCCGGATCAGCTAAAAGTGTAAATGCAAGTCCGTATTTTTCTTCAAATCTTTTATGAGATGCTACGGAATCTTTACTAACCCCAAGAATGACCACCCCCTTTTCCATGAATTGAGGATATCTTTCTGAAAAACCACATGCCTGCTTCGTACATCCTGCTGTATTGTCCTTTGGATAAAAATATAAAATCACTTTCTTTCCTGCATAATCGGATAATCTATGGATTTTTCCATTCTGATCTGGTAACTCAAAATCTGGTGCCTTTATTCCTACTTCAAGCATTCTTTACTCCTCCGTCTTTGCCGCTTTCTCTTTATTAACCTTTGCTTTCCTATTTCCGGAAATCATTTTATGCCCTGTATATATAGCCATTATCATGCACAAAAGAGAACCCACTGCAAAATATTTATGATTTGATTTTGAACCTTTTTGTCCTGTATAAAAAGTACCAAGCATTGTAATTAACGCTCCTAGTGACCAGTATTTATGTGCCTTCATACGATACCTCCGTTTTTATATTTTTCAGTGTCTGTAACAGTAATTATACTCTACAGCAAACCTGTGTCAATTTAATAGCAAAGCAATCACAGACATTTATTTTTTTTTATACAATCTATTTTTATCTGTTCACAAATAGTTTTTTTCACTTTTTCAATATCCAAAGGTTTTGCTAAATGTGCATTCATTCCTACATCTAAACATTTCTGTACATCTTCCTCAAAAGCATTGGCGGTCATTGCAATGATCGGAACTGTGCCTGCATCTGGTCGATTTAATGATCGAATCGCTTTAGTAGCTGCTAGTCCATCCATTACCGGCATCATGATATCCATAAGAATTGCATCGAATGTTCCCACTGGATTATTATTGAATAATTCAACAGCCTGCTGCCCATCATTGGCCATTGTAATAATTGCACCTTCATCTTCCAAAAGCATTTCTGCAATCTCGGCATTCAACTCATTGTCCTCGACTAACATAAGATTCAAACCATGAATATTATTCTTCTTATCAGTCTCTTCCTTCTTAGCTTTTTCTGGTGCAGATGCTATCTCAAAAGGCAGTTCAATTACAAAGGTTGATCCCTTTCCAATTTCACTGGTAACAGAAATCATACCACCCATTTTATCAACCATTTTTTTCACAATAGACATACCAAGTCCGGTTCCATGATAAACGCTGCGGGCATCCGCTTGTTCTTGTGAAAAAGGTTCAAAAATATGTTGCAGAAATTCTTCACTCATGCCAATTCCTGTATCAGAAATTGTCCAGCGATAAGTAATCACATTATCCTTTTGAATATTCTTGTGCGGTAACACCGCAAGTCCGGCAGACGGGAAACCGTCTGTCCGGGCTAGCGGGAACCGCTTATGCGAGTTTACTCACGTAATGTTTTGTCCAAGCCA
>NZ_JBQHUL010000017.1:0-67900 GCF_052065235.1 Blautia sp. HCP28S3_G10
TTTAATAATACAAATGTATAACACCGTAATCAACCACAGATAGTAGGTTGATAGAAAGGAAAAGGTATATTTGTAAATGACCGTTAGATGAGTCAATTACAATATACCAGGAAAAAAAATGATTTTATCATGCCAGGGCATCAGTAAATCATTCGGCGAAAAAGTGATTCTCGATGATGCCTCATTTCATATAGAAGAACGTGAAAAGGCTGCTCTGATCGGAAATAACGGTGCCGGAAAAACAACTCTTCTCCGTATTATTATGAATGAGATTCCGGCCGATTCCGGACAGACTGTCCTTATGAAAGACAAAAAGATCGGTTATCTGGCCCAGTACCAGGACATCAAAGGTCATCTGACAATTTACCAGGAACTGCTTTCTACCAAGCAGTATATCATTGACATGGAGAACCGTCTGCGCAGCATGGAACTGGAAATGAACCAGACTTCCGGCGAGCAGCTTGAACGTCTGATGAACACCTATACCAGACTGACCCATGAATTTGAACTCGAAAACGGCTATGCATACAAAAGCGAACTGAACGGTGTGCTTAATGGTCTTGGTTTTTCGGAAGAAGATTCCGGAAAATATGTCGAAACACTTTCCGGTGGTCAGAAAACCCGTGTTGCACTTGGCAAACTGCTTCTTTCCAAGCCGGACATTCTCCTTCTGGATGAGCCCACCAACCATCTGGATATGGAAAGTATCGCATGGCTTGAAAACTATCTTCTGAATTACCCGGGAGCTGTTTTTATTGTTTCCCATGACCGATATTTTCTTGACAAGGTAGTCACAAAAGTTGTCGAGATTGACGCCGCAAAAGTCCGCATGTACAGTGGCAACTATTCTGCTTATGCAGAAAAAAAGGCGCAGCTTCGTGACGCCCAGTACAAGGCATGGCTGAACCAGCAGCGTGACATCAAACATCAGGAAGCAGTCATCACAAAGCTGAAATCCTTCAACCGTGAAAAATCCATCCGCCGTGCAGAAAGCCGCGAAAAAATGCTGAACAAAATTCAGCGCGTCGAAAAACCGCAGGAAGTTATGAGCCAGATGCGCCTGACTCTGGAGCCCCGTATTGTCAGCGGTAACGATGTTCTTACTGTAGAAGAACTTTCCAAGAGTTTCCCAGGTCAGCTCCTCTTCTCTGATATTTCATTTCAGATCAAACGTGGAGAACGTGTGGCTCTCATCGGAAACAACGGTACAGGCAAGACTACTATGCTGAAGATCCTTAATGATCTCATACCTGCAGACAGCGGCACTTTTTCTCTCGGAGCCAAAGTCCAGATTGGATATTACGACCAGGAACATCATGTTCTTCATCAGGAAAAGACAATTTTTCAGGAAATTTCCGACACCTATCCGACGCTTACAGAAACAGAGATCCGCAATATGCTGGCAGCATTCCTCTTTACAGGGGATGATGTTTTTAAAGAAATTTCCGCTCTTTCCGGCGGCGAAAGAGGCCGGGTTTCTCTTGCAAAACTGATGCTCTCTGAAGCCAACTTCCTGATCCTCGATGAGCCTACCAACCATCTGGATATCGCTTCAAAAGAAATTCTTGAAGAAGCACTGAACAGCTATACCGGTACAGTGCTCTACGTATCACACGACCGATACTTCATTAACCAGACAGCAACCCGCATCCTGGAGCTTACCAACCAGGCGGTTGTAAATTATATCGGCGATTATGATTACTATCTGGACAAAAAAGAAGAGCTCACCGAAAAATACGCTCCCATGCAGGAATCCATACAGGAGGAAAACAATGACACTTCTTCCGAAGGAAAGCTTACCTGGCAGCAACAGAAAGAAGAACAGGCACGTAAACGAAAACAGGAAAATGAACTGAAAAAAATCGAAAAAAGAATTGATGAACTTGAAACAAGAGACAAAGAAATCGACGAAACCCTTGTTCTCCCGGATGTCTGCACAAATGTCGGAAAGTGTGCAGAACTCAGCCGTGAAAAAGATAAAATCCAGGAAGAACTTGAAGAATTATATGAAAAATGGGAAACCCTTGCATAATGCAGGGATTTCCCTTTTTTATTCTTTCTGTACAGATCAGAGCATTTTTTCCAGAGTTGCTTTTATCGCAAGAATAAAGTTTCTGCTGTTCAGGACTTTTGGATTCTTGAGACTGGTTATAAGTGCCAGGTCCTTTGTCATCTTTCCATTCTCAATAGTTGAAAGAGTTGCAGTTTCAAGTTTATCTGCAAAAGAAGCCAGTTCCTGATTGCCATCCAGTTCTCCACGTTTGCGGAGTGCTCCTGTCCATGCAAAAATTGTTGCAACAGAGTTTGTAGAAGTTTCCCTGCCTTCCATATGACGATAATAATGTCTCTGAACTGTGCCGTGAGCAGCCTCATATTCATAATAACCATGAGGAGAAACAAGCACAGAAGTCATCATTGCAAGAGAACCAAATGCGGAAGAAACCATATCACTCATAACATCTCCGTCATAATTTTTGCATGCCCAGATAAATCCGCCTTCTGCTTTCATCACACGGGCAACAATATCATCGATCAGGCTGTAGAAATATGTGATTCCCGCTTCCTGGAATTTTTCTTTAAATTCATTTTCAAATATTGTCTGAAAAACCTCTTTAAATTTCGCATCATAAGTTTTGGAAATTGTATCTTTTGCCCCAAACCATACATCCTGTTTTGTATCCAGTGCATAATTGAAACAGCTTCTTGCAAAACTCTCAATGGAAGCTTCCATGTTATGCATACCCATGGCAACACCAGGAGATTTAAAGTCCTGTACAAGGGCACGCTTCTCTTCTCCGTCTTCAGATGTATAGACCAGTTCTACCTTACCCGGCTTATCAATATAAAATTCTGTATTTTTGTAAATATCTCCATAAGCATGACGTGCAAGAGTGATTGGTTTTTTCCAGTTTTTTACACAGGGTTCAATCCCTTTCACAACAATAGGAGCACGGAATACGGTTCCATCCAGAATTGCACGGATCGTTCCATTCGGACTTTTGTACATTTTTTTGAGCTTATACTCTTCCATACGTGCATGATTCGGAGTAATAGTCGCACATTTTACCGCAACACCATATTTCTTCGTTGCCTCCGCTGCATCTATCGTTACCTGATCATCTGTTTCATTTCGATGTGTCAGTCCCAGATCATAGTACTCTGTGTTCAGATCAATGTAAGGCATCAGAAGTTCTTCTTTGATCATTTTCCAGAGAATTCTGGTCATTTCGTCCCCATCCATCTCAACAAGGGGTGTATTCATCTGAATTTTTTTCATGATAATCTCCTCTCAGGCATATATTAATATCCATAGTGACCATTTTAACCAATATTTCCTTTGCCGTCAATACTTTCGTCCTTTACTATATTAAATTTTCATTAATTTTCAAAAGTTACAACGAAAGAAACTTTTTACAGTCAAATTTTCCCCAGCCCTGAAGGTTTCTTGGCAGTCCCATATCTACAGAACTGTCACGCAGCATCATCTTGATATCCACGTTTGTAAGAAGCGGATCTTTCTGGAGCGCTAATGCCACAGCTCCTGACACCAGAGGTGTGGACATGGAAGTGCCGCTTTTCACGCCATACGGATTTCCTTTTCCGGGTGCACAGGCAGTAATCCTCTTTCCCGGAGCAACAAGATCAGGTTTACAGACGCATTCAAATGTAGGGCCTCTTCCTGATACTGCACGCTCACCTGTCAGCATATCGCTTGAACCAACTGTGATGATTTTTTTGCTGCAGCCCGGTGCAGTGACACTTCCGGGATCCGGTCCCTGGTTTCCGGCAGCAGCTACAACAACAAGTCCTTCATCCCACAGCTTCTCCACACCGCGCACAAGATCATCATGATCATTTCTTGTACGATAAGTTGTTCCTACAGAAATATTTACAACCCGGATCCTGTACTGTTCTCTGTTCATTATGATCCAGCTGAATGCCCTGAGCACATCAACTCTGCTCCCATTTCCGAAGCGATCCAGTACTTTCAGAGCTACCAGCCCACACTCAGGTGCCATTCCTCTGTACCTTCCATCCGAAGCCGCTCCACTGCCTCCCAGTATTCCTGCCACACAGGTGCCATGTCCGTTATCATCATATATCTGTTTTTTATTTGAAACAAAATCGCAGAATCCCCAGATACGATCACCGAAGTCAATATGCGGATAAATTCCGGTATCCAGCATTGCCACGCCTATGCCTTTTCCGGTATAAAAGTGTCTCTCCATGAATATACTCCAAAAAGAAGTTTTATTTTATTGTATTGTATAATTCTCACAAAAGTGCCAATACTTAAAGATATCGTTACTGCTCACAGCAACAGGATATCCATAAAAAGGAGGCTCAGTCATGATCATATTTTTACTGCTTTTCTTCTGTCTGCAGTCCTTTGTACTGTTCTGCTGTCTGGCCGCCGGAAACGATCCTGGTTCCCAGAAAATATCAGATCAGGAACAGATGGAGTACATCAGATCATGGATGAAACAACATAAACATCCTACCAGTTAGACAAAACGTCTGCAGGCTCATCACCGGCAGACGTTTTATATGTGGCAGTTTCTCTTTATGTTTTATTCTACTGTAACACTCTTTGCAAGGTTTCTCGGTTTGTCAACATCAAGACCCTTTGCAACGCTGACATAATATCCCAGAAGCTGTAACGGAATAACCGCAAGAGAAGTTGCGAAATGCGGATCTGTTTTCGGGATATATACTGTAAAATCAGCAGTATCTTCAATATTATAATTTCCAAATGTGGTCAGACCCATAAGATATGCTCCACGGCTCTTACATTCAACCAGGTTGCTGACTGTTTTTTCATAAAGTGCCGGCTGCGTAAGAACACCGATCACAAGAGTACCATCCTCAATAAGAGAGATCGTACCATGTTTCAACTCACCTGCCGCATAAGCCTCAGAATGAATATAGCTGATTTCTTTCATCTTCAGGCTGCCTTCCATACTGATGGCATAATCAATTCCTCTTCCGACAAAAAATACATCTCTGGAGTTTGCCTGTTTGGAAGCAAACCACTGCAGGCGTTCCTTGTCATCAATGATACGCTGGATCTTGTCCGGAAGAGTCTGGAGTTCTTCGATATAAGCTGTATACTGCTCATCATCGATCTGACCTTTTACTTTTGCAAACTGGATTGCAAGAACATAGGCTGCGATCAGCTGTGTGCTGTATGCCTTTGTGGTAGCAACTGCGATTTCCGGTCCTGCCAGAGTATAGAATACATTATCTGCTTCACGGGCAATAGAAGAACCAACCACGTTAACAACAGCAAGTGTACGAATTCCTTTTGATTTGCATTCCCTTAGTGCTGCAAGACTGTCTGCCGTCTCTCCTGACTGACTGATGATCACAGCAAGACCGTTCTTATCAAGAATCGGATTTCTGTATCTGAACTCAGATGCCAGTTCCACACGTACAGGAATACGTACAAAATCCTCCAGTACATACTGTGCAGCCACACCTACATGATAAGCAGAGCCGCAGGCAACAATATAAATCTGGCTCACATTCTGGATGTCTTCATCGGAAAGACCAACTTCGCCAAGATCAATGGCACCGTCTTTAATAACAGAATTCAAAGTATCTGTTACAGCTTTTGGCTGTTCATGGATCTCTTTCATCATGAAATGCTCAAATCCGGCTTTTTCTGCTGCTTCAGCATCCCATTCGATAGCCTTGCTTTCTTTCTGAATCTCTTCACCATCCAGATTATAGAAAGTAATCTCACCTTTGCGTACACGAGCCATTTCCAGGTTGCCGATATAATAAACATTTCTTGTGTATTTCAGGATTGCAGGAACATCAGATGCGATAAAAGATTCACCATCTGCCACACCAAGAACCATAGGACTGTCTTTTCTTGCCACATAGATCTCTTCCGGGTAATCCTTGAACATGATTGCCAGGGCATAGGAACCACGGATACGTACCAGTGCATGATTGATAGCATCTACCGGTGTTCCTTCGTATTTTTTGTAATAATAATCTACCAGTTTAACGGCAACTTCTGTATCTGTTTCAGAATAAAAAGTATATCCTTTGCGAAGCAGCTTATCTTTCAGTTCCTGATAGTTTTCGATAATACCATTATGAACTGCAACGACATTCCCGTCATCGCTGACATGCGGATGTGCATTATTCTCTGACGGCTCTCCGTGAGTTGCCCATCTGGTATGTCCGATACCGCAGGTACCAGGTACGGATTCTCCGTTATTTGTCTTCTCTGCAAGGATCTTCAGACGTCCCTTGGCCTTGATGACCTCTGTTTCTCCATTTCCGTCACGAACAGCAATCCCCGCTGAATCATATCCTCTGTATTCCAGTTTGGAAAGTCCATCCAGAAGGATCGGCGCTGCCTGATGAATACCGGTAAAACCTACTATTCCACACATAATCTGTTCTCCTCTTCTAAAATTAATATATACAATTTAAAGAAATAATTTGCACAAAAAAATCAAATTTTTGTCCATTCTAACACATTTGTCTTTAAGTTGCAAGTTTTGAACTCAGACAGACATAACTACACAATAAAAAAAGCTCCCCGTGATCTCTCACAGGAAGCTTCTCTCCATACTGATTTCTTTTTAATTAATACAGCTGTTCTCTGTACTTTCCATCCAGTACATCTTTCAGATACTGGCCATACTGGTTTTTCTTTACAACTTCATAAGTTTTCAGTACATCTTCTTTTGTGATCCAGCCATTCAGATAAGCGATTTCTTCCAGGCATGCAATCTTACGATGCTGATGTGTTTCTACAGTTTTCACAAAGTTAGTTGCATCTACAAGGCTCTCATGTGTACCTGTATCAAGCCATGTAAATCCCTGTCCCAGAAGTTCCACGTTCAGATTACCCTTTTCCAGATAAATGCGATTCAGGTCTGTGATCTCAAGTTCACCTCTGGCACTCGGTTTCAGGTTCTTTGCATATTCTACAACTTTGTTGTCATAGAAATAAAGACCTGTCACACAGTAATTGCTCTTCGGATGCTCCGGTTTCTCTTCGATGGAAATTGCTTTTCCGCTATGGTCAAATTCAACAATACCGAAACGCTCCGGATCGTCAACATAATAGCCGAAAACAGTAGCTCCTTTTCCGGATTCCGCATTCTGTACAGCAGCTTTCAGACGTTTGTTAAATCCATGTCCTGCAAAGATATTGTCTCCCAGAACCATGGCAACTGTATCATCACCGATAAAATCAGCTCCGATGATAAATGCCTGAGCCAGTCCGTCCGGGCTTGGCTGCACTGCATAGGTAAGTTCTACACCAAACTGATGTCCGTCTCCCAGAAGTTCCTGGAATCTCGGTGTGTCCTGCGGTGTTGAGATGATCAGGATATCGCGGATTCCTGCATTCATCAGAACTGACATCGGATAATAGATCATCGGTTTGTCATAAATTGGAAGTAACTGTTTGGAAGTTACCATTGTCAACGGATAAAGGCGTGTACCGGATCCTCCAGCAAGAATAATACCTTTCATATTTATACTCCTTCTGTACCGGCACCATACGGTTACCGGAAATTATCAAAATTTAAAAGTATCTTTGATTCCGAGCCATTTCTGGTCTTTGTCACTTAAGTTAAGAGCTGTTCCATCTTCCAGAGTATATCCTTCTGCGGAAGCAGTTCCCTTATATTCACCTTTCAGCTGCGGCCACTGGATTCCGATCTCAGGATCGTTCCATGCCATACCGCCTTCATCTCCCGGATGATAGAAATCTGTAACTTTGTAGCAGAATTCTGCAACATCAGAAAGAACAAGGAAACCATGTGCAAAACCTTCCGGGATATAGAACTGTTTTTTGTTTTCTTCTGTAAGTTCAATTCCAAAATATTTGCCATAAGTTTCAGAACTGCTTCTCAGGTCAACTGCAACATCATATACAGAACCTTTGATAACACGAACCAGTTTGCCCTGTGGAAATTCTTTCTGGAAATGAAGTCCGCGGAGAACACCTTTAGTTGAGCAGGACTGATTGTCCTGTACAAATACCATATTAAGACCTGCTTCTTCCATATCTTTCTGGTTGTAAGTCTCCATAAAATATCCACGGGAATCACCGTGAACTGCAGGTTCAATCACGCATAAACCTTCAATACCACCAACATTTTTCTGTACTTTAATCTGACCCATTGTCATTCATCTCCTAAATTATATTGTCTCAATAATCTCCTCAAGATATCTGTGCAGAGCATCCTGCCAGGTCGGCAGTGGCTGGAAACCGTTCTCAACAAGTTTACTTTTATCCAGTCTGCTGTTAAACGGTCTTGCTGCCTTTGAAACACCGTATTCTGCTGTTGTAACAGGTGTCACGGTAACTTTTTCTTCGGAATACTCTGTATGTCCCAGTTCTACAGCCTGACGGAAGATTTCTTTTGTAAAATCATACCAGCTGATATAACCGCCTTCATTTGTTGCATGATAATAACCATATTTTTCTGTTGCGATCATGTCAACAAGAAGTCTTGCAAGATCATAAGTGTAGGTAGGCGTACCAATCTGGTCGTTTACTACTTTCAGATGGTCATGCGTCTTTGCTACATTCAGCATTGTCTTAATAAAGTTCTTGCCGTTTCTTCCGAATACCCATGCAATACGTACGATAAAATATTTTTCAAGAGTATTGGAAACAGCAAGTTCACCCTGAAGTTTCGTTTCACCATATACATTCAGCGGAGCATAATCCTTGCAGTCCGGCTGCCACGGTTCAGTACCCTGTCCGTTAAACACATAATCTGTACTGATATAAACCATCTTGCAGTCCAGTTCTTTGCATGCATCTGCAATATTCTGTGTTCCTACTGCATTGACTTTGCGGACTGTTTCCTGTTTATCTTCATCCTCAGCTGCATCTACTGCTGTCCATGCAGCACAGTGAATGACCACGTCAGGTTTGATTTCTGTAAGAATCGCTTTTACAGATGCCGCATCTGTAATATCCATCTGTCTGTAATCAGCAGTGCAGACATAACTTTCATCCTGAATGCCACTGTAAACAGGCTGGATATCAGAGCCAACGCCCTCATATCCACGTCCGTTCAGTTCATTCATTACATCATGACCAAGCTGTCCGCCTACTCCTGTAACAAAAATTTTCATTCCTATCTGTCTCCATACATTTTTTCGTAATAGTTCTGATATTCACCACTGATGATAGTTTCCCACCATTCACGGTTGTCCAGATACCATTTAATTGTCTTCTTGATACCATCTTCAAATTTTGTTTCCGGCAGCCAGCCAAGTTCGTTGTGGATCTTGGTAGGATCGATAGCATAACGCATATCATGGCCCTTACGGTCTCCTACATGTGTGATCAGGCTTTCCGGTTTGCCGAGTTCTTTGCAGATCAGTTTAACGATCTCAATATTCTGTTTTTCGTTGTGTCCACCTACATTGTAAACTTCTCCGACACGACCTTTGTGAATGATCAGATCAATCGCTTTGCAGTGGTCTTCTACATACAGCCAGTCACGGACATTCAGTCCCTCGCCGTATACAGGAAGCGGTTTGTCATTCAGTGCATTTGCGATCATCAGTGGGATCAGTTTTTCAGGGAAATGATATGGTCCGTAGTTATTGGAGCAGCGGCTGATGGAAACCGGTAGTCCATATGTTCTGTGATATGCAAGGACAAGAAGGTCTGCGGAAGCCTTGGAAGCACTGTACGGGCTGCTTGTATGGATCGGAGTTTCTTCTGTGAAGAACAGATCCGGTCTGTCAAGCGGCAGATCTCCGTAAACTTCATCTGTAGATACCTGATGGTATCTCTTAATTCCGTATTTGCGGCATGCGTCCATAAGAACTGCTGTGCCTTTAATATTTGTGTCCAGGAAAACTTCCGGGTTTTCGATGGAACGGTCTACATGGCTTTCTGCTGCGAAGTTAACAACCATATCCGGATGTTCTTCTTCAAACAGTTTGTAAACAGCTTCTCTGTCTGTAATACTTTCCTTAACGAAACGGAAATTCGGATTGTCCATAACAGGAGCAAGTGTGGAAAGGTTTCCTGCATAAGTCAGGCAGTCCAGGCAGATGATGCGATAATCCGGATATTTCTTTAACATGTGAAATACAAAGTTACTTCCGATAAATCCGGCACCGCCGGTAACGATAATTTTCATTTTTTTAATCTCCTTATAATTATAAATTCATTATTAGCATTTTTTCAAGTCTGATACTATCATAAAAGGTGCCCTTAGGGCACCTTCAAGTACTATTTTTGTATTTTTTTGTATTTTTTTCAGATCATCGCCACAAATATCCCCGCATCCTTGGTTATATGGAAACCTTTTCGGGTCTTTTTTTCAACAAAAGCCTGAAAATCCTTATATCTGTTTACTATATAACGGTTCTGATTACCGTGACAGGAAAGCACATACGCCGCCAGTGCCTCACCATCTGTCACATTCAAAGAATCTTCATACTGTTTCCACTGAACCTGGCTGAAAAATTTCTCCAGAAGTTCCTGCCCGTTTTCTTTACCAAACTTCTCATAAAGCCTGTCTGCTGAAAGAAGGATCCTGTCATCAAACTCCTGAACAAGCTCACTGATCTCCTTCATATGGTTCATTCCATACGTACTGCAGATAAAGCGTCCGCCTGGTTTCAGGACACGAACAACTTCCCTGTAAACCTTTTGCAGATCCTCACAGTAAAACAGCACATGGTTGGCAATTACCAGATCTACAGAATGATCTGCCGCATTAATATGATGGGCATCCATTACCTCATAATGAAATCTTCTGTCTGCAGTGCCGATGGTTTTTTTTACATCACGCACCATTCCATCGGAAATATCTGAAAGAATGACTGAAACATCTTCGGGGATATCCTTTCTGTTTTCGATCCACAGCGAAGCATCTCCACATCCCAGTTCAAGAATCTGCTCCCCGCTCCTGATCCCGCACTGCTGAAAAATCCACGGAAACCAGCCCTGCCCGTTTGTGGAAAATTCATTATGAAGATTAATTCTCGCAGTAATATTAGAAGAATTCAGATACTGTTTCTTAAGCTTCTGTTCCATTTCATTAAGGTTTACCAGCTGTAACATCTGGCTCCAGTCCACAGTCTCTCCATTGTCGATCGCCTGCGAAGCATCAAGAAGTGCCTGTTTCATAAGCTCCATCTGTTCCATCCGCTCTTCAATAAACCCAAGCTGCATATGAAGAAACTCAGACATAAAATGATGATCCGAATTCCGGATAGTCATTTCCCTGATATCATCAAGCGAAAAGCCCAGATATTTCAGAAAAAGTATCTGATGCAGTCTTGCAAAATCCTCATCTGTATAAAACCTGGCACCGTTTTCGTTTACTAAAGACGGTTTCAGAATATTATGTTCATCGTAATATCGTATTGTTTTTTTGGTGATATGCGCCATTCGGGCAAATTCACCTGAAGAATAATAACCTGGTAATTTCATCACAGCTCCTGTACGATCATTATGTTATCTGTCTGCTTCCGGGGGTTCTTTTGCACTTCCGGCAGCAAGAAATTCCTCTGCCACACTCCGTATGATCTCACGCTGCCCCGGTGTAAGTCCCTGTATCAAAACAAACAGTTCTTTCAGTTCTTCTGAAATTTCGGCCGGTACCCCCCCCCGGTCAAAAAACTGCCCCGGCGTAACATGAAGGTATTCGCAGATATCAAAAAAAAGCTGCATGGAAGGGAACGCTTTTTTGTTTTCGATACGGTTAATATAACTTGAGTTCTGCTGAAGATCAAGGCTCATTTTGCGTGCGGAAACCTCCCTGTCAGCCCGAAGCTCAACCAGCCTTCCGACAAAGAAATCTTCCTCTGTCTGTCTGTTTTTTTCTGTGGAAATTGCTTTATTCATGTCACTGTTTCTGTCCATCGTGGCTCCGTTTCTGTTTAATATATTTCTGCTTTACAATTTCTTATATTTTATCCCATTTTTCATTTTCTGTAAATGTATGTTTCGGGATTTTGCCGCCCTGTTATCATTTGTATTTTTTCTCACAGATGCTATAATTCCGTAAAAAAATCTGCTGAAGATCTGATCTCCAGCAGGTTTTTCACTCAAATTTCAAATTAAATTCCAGCTTCACAACAGGTTTCCCCTTCCGTTCTCCATTTCCTATATGAATATAACCGGCTTTCTGAAACAGTTCCTGCATGACCGCTTTTTCTTCCAGAGATGTTTCTCCATTACAGAGAATCCAGATTCCATCTGTCTGCATTTTTATCATTGCTGATCTGTCACTGTCTGTTTCAATCTTAATATTACAGGCAGCGTTTTCAGCAAACTGCATCAACCTTTTTACCATATCCATAAATATCCGGTCTTTCTCCGGTTCCCATTTCTGCTGTTCAGTTTTTATTTCCTGCCGGATCTCATTCAGCATTTTTTCTTTTTCATCATAAAAAAATCTCTCTATCTTCATCTGTTACCCACCTCCCTCACATATTATCCGACTTTTTTCTGTTTTATATTTCGTTATAACTCCTTTTATTTCAAATTATAACGTATATGGTGAATATGTCCACCATATTTTTTATTTAATTCGACAATTATAATGAAAAAAAATGGCATTTTATTCCAAATTCAGAGAAAGGCAGGAAGATACCGTGATTGATTACAGTCCTTTATGGGATACTATGCAAAAGCGTAGGATTTCTCAATATGCTCTTATCAACCAGGGCATCGACAAGCACACGCTTGACCAGCTTAGAAAAAATCAAAATGTCACTGTTCTCACTATTGAAAAACTCTGTGACATTCTTGACTGCACACCTAATGATATATTTTCTTTCAAAAAGTAAAATCATCCCTATTACTGTTTCGCAGGACAGAAATACTTTTTCTTGACAATATACTATAAAAAATAGTATACTTTCCGTAACTTAATACATACACATAAAAAGAGCGATGTTGTTCACAACATGGCTCTTTTTGCATTTTTTGGAATTATTTCTAATGTGGATGTATAAAATTCAGAGGGAGGAAATGCTCTATGGAAAATTTAAATGAAATTATTACCAAAATTGATGACTTTGTATGGGGTCCGGTCATGCTGATCCTGCTTGTCGGTACAGGCATATTTCTTACATTCCGAACCAGATTTCTTACCTGGCGTAATCTTGGATATGCACTGAGAAGTACACTCAGCAAAGAAGCCCGCACCAAAAATCGCGGGGAAGGCGATGTGTCTCCCTTTTCGGCTCTCACTACTGCACTTGCTGCAACGATTGGTACCGGCAATATCGTCGGCGTTGCAACAGCCATGGTTTCCGGTGGCCCCGGTGCACTGGTATGGATGTGGATCTCCGCCGCCTTCGGTCTTACTTCAAAATTCAGTGAATGCATGCTTGCGATTAAATACCGCGAAGTCAACGCCAAAGGAGAAATGAGCGGCGGTCCCATGTATACCATGAAAAAAGGACTGAAAAACAAAACTCTTGGCGTTGTCCTTGCCTGGCTTTTTGCACTGTTTGCAGTTATAGCTTCCTTTGGTATCGGAAATATGACACAGGGAAATTCTATTGCCGGTGCCCTGCATGCCACATTCCAGGTTCCGACACAGATCACGGGAGCAGTTATCACTGTTCTCACACTGCTCATCATTGTAGGCGGAATCAAATCAATATCCAAAGTTTCCTCTGTTGTCGTACCTGTTATGGCAATTTTCTACGTTATCTGTGGACTTATCGTAATCTTTGGAAACATTTCCAATCTGCCATCCGGACTTGCAATGATCTTCAAAATGGCCTTTTCCGTAAAAGCTGTCGGCGGCGGACTTTGCGGTTCTATTGTCGCAACTATGATGAATGCCATGAGATACGGTGTTGCCAGAGGTGTTTTTTCCAATGAAGCCGGTATGGGTTCTGCTGCTATCACTGCTGCAGCTGCAACCACAGATAATCCGGTTCGCCAGGGATACATAAATATGACCGGTACTTTCTGGGATACTATCGTTGTCTGTACGATCACAGGGCTTGCAATCGCCTCTTCCGGAGTACTCGGAACAACTGATGCTTCCGGACAGCTTCTCACCGGATCAGATGTTACGATTGCCGCATTTAAAACAGTTCTGGGAACTTCCGGCGGATGGCTTGTTACAATAGGAATCACGCTGTTTGCATTTTCTACCATCCTTGGCTGGGAATACCACGGTGAAAAAGCTTTTGAATACCTTCTCGGCTCACATAAATATAATATGATCTACAGAATCGTATTTTCACTGGTTGTTTATATCGGTTGTACCCAGACACTCAGTCTCGTATGGAACTTCTCCGATATTGCAAACGCACTTATGGCAATCCCGAACCTTATCTGCATGCTGCTCCTCAGCGGCGAAATCGCAGACGATATCAAAGCATTTCAATCAGAAATCAAAGGGCGCAGTTAAACCGCTCCTTTTTCAATCATTTCTAATTGAAAGTATGGCCTTTTTCTGATATATTTTTGTAAGAAAGAGGATGGGAATTTCTCAGTGTCAAATCAGGTTTTGCGTGAGCAACAAAAGCAAATTAGAGAAAGAAGGACAGATTGAATGGAAATACGTAGTGCGACAAAAAATGATATAGATTATATCGAGAAAATATATGAAGCCATACATGACGAGGAAGAAAAAGGATTGACTACCATCGGTTGGATACGAAATACATATCCGACAAGAAAAACTGCGGAAGATGGTTTGGTGCGTGGGGATTTATTCGTTATGGAGGACGAAGATAAAATTGTAGCGGTAGCTGTCATTAATCAGATTCAAGTGGAGGAATATAGGTATGCCGCATGGAAACATAGTGTGAAAGATACGGAAGTTATGGTATTACATGCACTAGCTGTTGACCCTTGCCAGAAAAGTAATGGGTATGGGAAAGCATTTGTAGCATTTTATGAAAATTATGCGAAACAACATCATTGTATCACATTGCGCATGGATACAAACGCGCGAAACAAAAGAGCAAGAAATTTATATCAAAAGTTAGGATACGAGGAAATTGATATTGTAGATTGCACATTTAATGGGATTCCCAATGTGCAACTAGTATGTCTTGAAAAATACTTAGGGTAAGTATAAAAAAGACAAGTAGGAGACGGCTTTTCTTTCCTGTTCAATTACATTCTCGACTAATCTCCGCGCCAGTCCTTTTCCACGATGATCCGGGTGAACTGCCAAAACATGAAGAACTATCACTTCAGCGGAAATGACGGATCATCCTGTTTGCTGATCAATCAAGGCCCAGTACAGGGATCTTATTTTGTAAAAATCTTCTTTTTCTGCCTTACGAAATATCATTTTTTCTCCCTCTTTACTCATGTAGCTCCAGTGGCAATCCATCCGGGTCATGGAAGAAAGTCATCTTCTTGCCGGTATAATCATCAACCCGAATCGGCTCACATTCAATGCCTACCTCCGCCAGTTCATTCACTGTCTGCTCTACGCTGTCTACACAGAATGCTAGATGACGCAGGCCACAAGCCTCTGGGCGGTTCACACGCTTCGGCGGGTTTTCCTCAGCAAAAATCTCCAGCTCAGTATATTCATTGACACGCAGATCCAGTTTCCAGTCCTTGCGTTTCGGGCGATAGTTCTCCCTGATGACAGTATAGCCCAGCTTGTTCACATAGAACTCCTTGGCTGCTTCGTAGTCAGATACGATGATTGCAATATGATGTATTTTTGATAAATTCATTTTTTCTCATACTCCATTTCTTTTATTTTTTATCTGCTGTATTGCTCCCAGATAAGCAGAGGTGCTTTCTCCAAGCCCCTCCACTACTTTTGCAGGGATAACCTCCAGTTGTTTACTTGTAGAGAGCTTCTAATAATTTAAGTGCCTGACACCTTTTACCTCCCAAAACCGTCCCATCAGACACCAAATCAGCCATCCAGCCAGCGCTCCTGCTGTGTTTGTCACAACATCATCAACCTGCAAAAATCCCCTTTGCGTGATAAACTGTACCGCTTCTATCAGGCAGGAGCAGCCAAAGCCTGTTGCGACACAATATTTCATCTTTCTCATATGTCGGAAAAGAACAGGCAGCAAAATCCCGAACGGAATAAACATAATGATATTTTCCAGAAAATAAGCATGCATCTGAAATGTATTTCCCCATGTTTCTAATAACTTCAGACTCACCTGTTTTCTGCTGCCCGGCTCTCTCGAAAAAAATGCTGTCTCGATTACAACAATAACGTAGCTGATAAATAACAGCCATACCAGCATAATTTTTTTGCTGCAAACAAATCTGTCTAATACTTTCATGTGGCTGAATCTGTAAACCAGCCAGATAATTCCCATAATCAGTGCACCAGCAAAAAAAGACGGGATCATACTTTCTACTGGTGTTGTAAAATCAGCTGTTAAAATTTCAATGTATCTTATATATATCACCTTCTGCTATTTTTCAATCGTTGCATTTTTGCATTTTTTAAATACATGCAGGATTCTACACAATATGTAAGCATAATTAATAGTTGCCTGACAATAATGTGGTCTTAATTGTGCCTGACACCTTTTACTGTAACGCTACCTTACTGACATTGGTGCCAGACACCAATAACCATACTTCCAATGTAGCAATAACACAATAGATTATAATTCAACATTTTTCGATAAATCAAAAGCATATCTTCATACAAAAAGGCCAGAACTTTTAACAGTTCTAACCTCTATCATTTTTTTTTGCATTAAGAGACATCAAATAATTTTATCCCTTCTCTTTTCACATTCGCATAAAACGGGTATACATCAACCCAGTTCTGGAAGTGCTGCTGGCTTTTTGCTATCGGTTTAATATCAAGGCCATGGTCCATGTTAAAATCAAAAGTTTCTCCTGACAGTTCATGGCGATATTGTTTAATATCCATGTCTGACAAGTCCAGGAGAATCATTATATCTATATCAGAATCTGCCTTATAATCTCCTCTTGCATAGGAACCATACAAAATTACTGTCTTTAAATGATTTCCGTATATCTTCTGTAATATTTCGATATACTGATCTAACAGCAATTTTATTGCTATCGGCACACGTATCCTGTTCTTTTCTTCGATATCTTTTTTATTTTTCACCATAAAACCCAGTATCAGCAATCTCAATCCATTTCAGATACATTTCTTTGTAATGTTCCTTAATGAATGCTCTGATTTTTCTTACTTCACGATCAGTCAAGTTTCCTTGTTTCTCCAAAGTTGTATCGCCATTATTTTTGACAAAGAATTTCGCTGATCCTGATTCTGTCAGTTTTCTGTCACTGGCATGAACATGCATGGCTTCAATCACACAGCTTGCAGTGTAATACAGATAATAGCCACACACTTTGAACTCGTAGTATTTCGGCATGGCTAGTCCTCCATAAACTGCTTATTATTCAAATAGTAATCCAAAACTATCTGATTTTCGATATCATCCATATTGGTTTCCACAATCTTATCATCGTATATAACTGCAGCATGGTTTGGTCTATTCAGATTAAGTATCCGAATATATTTTCCCTCCTGCGTATATGCATATCCATTAATAATCATGTCTGCTGCATCTGCTACGTCTTTAATATCAAGCTGCATAATCAATCTGAACCTCCTTTATCGGTGCAAGGAATTCATCTACATCATAATATAAGTTCTGAAGAATCGGAACCAGGTCAATATATTCCTCCATTTCATTCAGGTTCTTATACTTTGCCATTACAACCAGATATCCTTTATCCCATTCTTTTACTTCTGTATATCTTTCCAGTTTTGATGATGTCGCAAAACGGATAACCTGATCTTTAAAAATGAATATCGTATACTGGCTGTCGCTTTTTAATATGGCACAGTTATCTGCTGTCTTTTTCATCTGCTCCACACCTTTCGATACTTTTTCTTTATTATAACCGAACCGTCATATCTTTTCTACTGCTTTCTTAGCCAGTAAATTTGTGTTTTTCCCGGCATTTGTCACAACAATATCACAAAACCCACATTTCCTGTCTATCGCCCGTTCCCGCAAGCCCTGTAAATACAATACTTAGCAGAAATCATAGCAAAATTTTATGAAGTTTCCATGAAATATATTCGACAAATTATATCAGATTTCTACATACCTGTTTCTACAAAACCTTATCTATGTGTTTCTTATTTTCTCACACTGAGCCGCTATCTCAGCGTTGCCTGCTGCATGATTCGAAGCGTATGCTCTGCCTCATTGATATACGGGCCGCTCTTTTCTCTCCCATGATTATTTGTGCAGTTCCAGCGGCAGGTCGTCCGGGTCATGGAAGAAAGTCATCTTCTTGCCGGTATAATCGTCAACACGAATCGGCTTACATTCAATTCCGACCGCTGCCAGTTCTTTCACTGTCTGTTCCACGTTATCAACGCAGAACGCAAGGTGACGCAGGCCACAGTCTCCCTGTTCAAACACATAACATAACACCGGTAATTTACAGGATTCTCCATTCATTTTAATTGTATAATTCTTAAAACTCAATATTATACATACTTTCATTATTAAGAAAATCATCTAATATCAAGAATGATTTACCCACTGAATTAATCACTGGTCGAAATCTATACCAATCAACCTCATTAGCGGAATTACAATATGGATATATATTTGAATTAAATTGCCTACGATATTCTATGTAATCCCGATCACCATACATTTCATAATACTCAGTATCTAGCTCCAAATCAGCCCAAGGAAATACCTCCGGAAGAACTTCATCATATGGACGAATTCCAAATCCTATAATAGTCTTACTATACAACTCTGTTTCATTACCCTTATCATCAATCGTTTTTATAAAAAAATCTCCTTTTCCAGAACTTTTATTTATCCACTCACATACTTCAACAATAAGTTTTTCCTGCTGTGCTAATTTCATTAAACTTTTTGAAAAAGCCAGCGTACCCAGTCTTATCTGATATTCTGTTTGAGTTTTATTGATATTTTTCAAATCATTAGCTGCACTCTTTAAATAGTTTTTCATATCTATTTCTATTTTCCAGCCCTTTTCAGTTCTACAAACCTTATCAGATGCAAAAACTTCATATATACATAGTTCTGTTTCCGGATTATATAACACAATAATTACCGGTAAAGAATAATGTGTCCAATATTCATAATGTCTCATCTTTCCTCGAAAAATCACTTTATTTTCTTTTACTTCTTTGAAAAAAGATTCTCCTGATTTTATTTGCACACCTATCAGTTTTCCAGTAAGCCCATTATTACTACGCTCTTCTACTATTGCATCAATTCCATAATCTTCTACTGACTGTTCGCGAAATGCATAACCAATTTTCTCAAAAATTGAACTCACTCCAGAAACTCCTACTCTTGCAACATCTATCATTTATGTATCCTCAACTTTATCTCGTATATCTATATATTTTTCTCTAATTTTACCATGTAATATTTCTGCCAACAACACTTCCTTATCCTCTGGTTGTAAATAATTGTGTGTTTTCAAAGTTAATTCGTTAAAGTATGCATTTAATATATTAACCGCCCTCAGGACGGTTAACAAACATTCTATTCATCTGTTATACTCTGAATTTAATAATGCCTGACAACTTTTTTATTGTATTTTATTTGGCCTTAATTGTGCCTGACACCCGGTAAAAATTTCAATGTATGAAATATATCTCACCCTTTGCTATTTTATCCCGCCACAACCTGGCAGTCTTTTTTGTAGCAGGCAATGCCATATTTGATGATGTTTCGCATGCCGTCTTCCTTCAGCAGAGCAGCATACTGTTTCTCCTCGATCTGAGCCAGTGCCTTCTGGCAGGCAGCGTCCATATTTCCATCTTCGGCATATTTCAGTTCAATAATGATTCCGGTACGGTTCCTGGGGGCTTCGATCAGAATGTCACTGTAACCGATACCGGATTCTATATTGGACTTAATGATCCAGTCTCGCATATATCCAAAGAGCCCCAGAAGAATTCCATGATAAAAATTCTCTTTATAAGCCGTGGCTGTATCCCGGATACTGATGGTGTTCCAGAGATAATCACCGAACAAGTCCTGAATGGTTGTAGTATCTTTCTGTAAAAAAGCCTCACAGAAATTATCCAGACTCTTTCTGTCTTTCCCTACGGATTCCTTAAACCACTCCCGGATCTGGCTGACAAACAGTTCTCTCAACTCTCTGTTCGGGATAGCAAGACGATATTTTTTCCCATCTATCCTTCCCCGCTGGGTCAGATAACCGGTAGTAAATAATACACTCCACAGATTTTCAATAGTCGTGTCCAATTCATTATAAGTCAGTTCCTGACGGATTTCTTTTGTAATGGTTTCCCCTACGATCAACTGCTCGATCTCGCTGCGGGTCTGGGCATCTGCCATATCAATAAAACGACGGACAATGGCATTCCCGCTGCTGTTAGACCAGTAATCCTCCGGCCAGGCATCCGGATCTGCGCAGAGTTTTTTGCAATAATTAATCACGTCCCAGGGACAATAAATCTCTCTGCTGCCAAACTGATAACCATCATACCACTCTTTTACAGAATCAAAATGGTCTGAAAGGTCATAATAGGACAGCATTTCTTTTACTTCACTGTCTGTAAATCCAAAATATTCATCAAATTCTTTATCTAATATAGACATTACGCAAAAGTTATTCAACCCGGTAAAAATACTTTCCTTTGCAATCCTCAGGCAGCCGGTCAATACAGCGAAATATAAGTCCGGATTGGTCTTTAATGCATTTCCAAAAAGATTTCGGATCAGGGATACCATTTCATCATAGTAACCATACTGGAAGGCCTTATCCAGAGGCACGTCATATTCATCAATGAGAAGAATCACCTGCTTGCCGTAATGACGGGACAGAAGAATCGACAACCTCAACAGAGATTTTTCAAGGACAGTATCCGGCATATCGTACTCTCCATTTTCACTAATGGAAATCAATGTCTCATAAGATTTCCTGTCACTCTCTTCCAGCCTGTCACTTTTTAATAGAAAATAGAACCTCCGGGCTTCTGTAGCAATCGTATCTTTCAGTGATTTTTTTGCAGCCTCAAAAGAAAGCCCTTCTACATTTTTCAAAGTAATAGAAATCACAGGGAACTGGCCCATATATTTTTTGCAAAGTTCGCTGTCCTGCGATACTTTTAACCCATCAAATAAAGACGGATCACATCCCACTTCAAAAAATGTCTGCAACATCCGCATATTCAGGGACTTACCGAACCGTCGAGGACGGGTAAAAAGATTCACCTTAGCCTGATTATTCACAAGATCTATAATCAATCCCGTTTTATCTACATAGTAAAAATCCTGTCGGATCAGATCATTGAAAAATTCCACTCCTACAGGCAGTTTCTTTTTTAATGCCATTGCTGTCACCTCCTGTGATTCCATATAAAAAAGGCTTCACGATATCTCTGTTTTCTATGTAACAATGATATCATGAAACCTGTTTTCCGTAAAGTTGATACTTTCGCTCTTCCCACGCTAATCCTCAATAATCAGTACCTGAATTATCTCCAACTTCCTCATAGTATCTATCGGTTATATATTCTGCTGATTCTGCCCACAATCCATTTTCTGTTTCCTGCAATGTCTTATACGTTTCAGATTTATAAAATTTCAATGCTGCGCTGCCTCTTAATGATTTATCAGGACAAAGTCTCCCCAAATTCTCCCTCATTACTCTATTCGTATTAACAAAATAAAAATTTGCATTCAATGCAGCTTCTGGCATATTAATCAACCCCATTTTTACCTTTTACATATATCTCAAAAGATCCACGATCAATTCCATCTATTTTTACTGTTGTCCTGTAAACTCCATTTTCTTTCAGCAAGACATTTTGCCAATTAGAACTGATATTTATACCTCTATATTTTTGAGGTATATCAATCTCCTGATTTTCTTCATATGGTATTGGGCCTTCAAGATTCGCAATAATTTCTTCCTTCGGATTAATAAATTGCATATTAATCGTATGCATTCCCTCTTCCAAATCCAATATACTACAAAAAATAGAATAGCCGAAAGGCAAGCAGTATTGGTGTCATGGACGCACCCTGAAAAAAGGCGGTATCCCGCCAGATTTCAGATGCTCTGGTAACTCAGTTGCCGAGTAGTTCACTAATTCAAATATTCGGTCACTTACGTCTTCATTTTCTGATTCTCCTTTTTTAGAGGAATTATTCATACTACGATAAATAACAAGTTTTACGTATATTCTTTAATTATCTGTATACATTAATAATTATAATAATCCTCAGGAGGTCAGTATATGAAAAGCAAAAAAGCAATCAACAATTCTCAGTCTGAAAATCAAAAAATCATTGACTCTTATGATTACATCTCAAATACAGCATCTGCTCATGACTGTACAGGTCTGATTCCCTCTGGTATTGCCAATGAATATGAACTGGAATCCTATAAATCAGTTTATCATTACCAACCACCGTACACCAAAAACAATTGCAAATAAATATATTAACCGCCCCTCAGGACGGTTAATATATGTTTCACTACCGCCGTTGGCGTACAGAAATTTCCTTTACTACGCATTTCTTCGGCAAAATACAATATATCGGTATAAAATAATCATTAACCACTACATATAGCGTTTCTACGTTTTTAGACGCAAAAAATAGGCCATCAACTCGAAAATTGATGACCTAAATATCGGTGCAAAAAGCTCACTTATTTGATTATTGAAAAAAGCCCACCTGGTTCCCGTTCCTGTCTGCTACGCTTTAAGCAAGCCGGATAGTGACCAAGTAGGCTTCTTTAATTTCGGATATTCTATTTTTCAGTGCCGAACTCTTCCTTTGCTTCGCCACACGCCCCTCACATTTCCCCACTGTCGGCTTTTTCTTCCGGGGTGGGATTGTTTTGCGATGGAGAGCCTTCTGCCCGACACAGGGCAAACGTGGGGCTTACCGTCCCGTCCAGCACTTTTCCATTTTCAATCGGCAGTGCTTCTTGAATTTGAAAGCTGACCAACCTCTGCTCCGGGAACAGATTTCCAATCATGCGGTAAGATCTGCGCTTATCCCATTTGGCATTTTTATAAACCATTCGCACGAAGGCCACGCACTTGATCTCACAGCTGCTGAACTCATTCAGCTTTCCCACTCGATGAGCTCCTGCATCTCCGGCTCATCCAGTTCAAAGAGCATCAGCTTATCGCTTCCCTGCTCCACAAGCTGCCCACGGAAGCGGTACTTCAAATCTTCGTCCCACTCCATGATATCAAAAAGAGCCTTTGCCAGTCCTCGACACCCAAGGGTACTTGCACACCAGCGTCCTTCTTTCAATCTACCCCAGCGGATTGCATTCGGATTGCTCTTTTCGCACGGCCGAATGGCAATACATCTGCCACGGATGCCAGAATCGTCAGAATCATGCGTCCGTTACTGTCCAGGGTGTAGATATTATCCGCTTCAAATTTTACCCCTACGGGTGGGTCAAGATTCTTCAGCGTTTCGATAACAGAAAGGCAGTCAACGATATTTCTGGCAAAACGGGCGATGGACTTTGTAAGAATCAGGTCAATCTTTCCCGCCTTACAATCCTCGATCAGCTGCTGCATTCCTTTGCGGTGTGCCAGCGAAGTGCCGCTGATTCCTTCATCATCATAAATGCCAACAAACTCCCAGCCGGGTTGGGCCTTAATGTAGTCCGTATAATAATTTTTCTGAAGCTCATACGAGGAGGTCTGTTCATCATTGTCAGTGGAAACACGTACATAGGCAGAGTGTGTGTGGCGTTTTGACCTCCATCTGACAGGTGGAGTGTACTTAAAAATTCCATCTAGCAGATGGAAAAAAGTGCTAAGATCACACAGCAGATAGGGGTGTGGGCTTTTGCGGTCTTAAACTCTTCTATAATCAGTTGCTATGTGCATTTTCATGCGGGATAATCGTACTGCCTTATGCGGGATTCATAAGGAGGACCACACATGGCAATTGATTATACTGCACTTGGACAGCGTATCGCTGATTTCAGGAGTAAGGAAAATTTATCACAGGAAGAACTTGCTTTCAGATGCGGAGTAGGAAATAAGCACATTAGTAACATAGAACTTGGAAAGAGCAAGCCAAGTTTGGAATCACTCGTTCAGATTGCAAACTTTCTGAATGTTTCCGCAGACGATCTTCTCGTAGACAGTCTGGCACATTCGGCTTCCACTGCCGATTCCGAGATTCACCGTCTGCTTTTGGACTGCAACACACTGGAGCAGGAGATTCTTACCCGAATGGTAAAGGAACTGAAAGCGATTTTATACGGATTGGGAGTATGATTTTGTAACCCGTTGACCACATAACAAAAAAGCCCGCATAAGCCACAACTGCACTTCGGAGCATGCCGGGGTGCTGTCTGTGGTTCATGCTGGATGAGGCAAAAAAAGAAGCCCACCAGCGTACCATGTAGGATTCTACACAGTTCGCCAGTGGGCTGGATATGTTTACTTTCTTATACCGCCTTTAATGGGGCTTTACCCATTGTTTCTTTGAACTCATCCACCGTCATATTTGCTTTTGCTGCCGCTATCTCAATATCAAGAGTTCCATCCTGAACCAAGTCAATCAGTGTAAGAATCTTGCCTTCAAGAATACTCTCATTTCTTAAATCTTCCATCTGCTTGCACACTTCGCTCACTCCTTTCGGGTTTTCTTTAAGATATCTGGTTTTCTCAGCCATTAATGGAAAAATCATATCATTAGCCTGGGTACAGTTAAAATCATGCATCAATTTACCAACATCAGAATCCCCACGATACTCGCCATCCACATATATAATATGCGTTCCATCATTAAATGGTTTTCCAGTTGTGGTAATTATATTCTGTACAGGATATAATGGCTGGTTTTCTCCAAAATAATCGTTTTCTGTTATAAAGATTACATAAGTATCTGGTAAGCTACTAAAATCCTCTCCCGCATCAAGGTTCTCAATGTCCATCATGCTGGAGTGATATCTAGCACGGTGTGGGTCTGCTCCAATATCTGCTCTTTGAACTTCTATATCGTACTTTTTCCCCATTGAATCCGTACCATAAGCATCCAAAAGAATAGATTTCGCACCTGTTACACGTTTTAAATCAGCCTGGGTTTCACAAGAAACCAACTGTAAATCATTCTTCCCTGTTATAATGCGCAGTACCATTTCTGCTAATGGAACGTTATTTCTAAAAAGGCAACGCATAAAAGTATCATCAATCGGTCTAAAGCCACGTAAACGTTGAAGATCTTCTTGGTGATGTCTTTTCTTTCGTTCCTCCAGTGTCTCAGCCATCGGCGCCACCTCCTCAAAGTGTTTTCAACTAGAGTGTATAATACTCCTATTGTATTTTCATGTTACCATAAAGATGCCCTTTTATCAAGCAGTCATCTGTGAACTTTCCAGCAATTTTTGTTGGTCATCGTGTGTATTTCAAACCCCGATACGCATCCAGCACGAATTCCAAAAACTGGGGACTCATCTGCTCCACTATGCTCTTGCCATCAACATTCTCCAGCATGGTCACACCAGCTTTTGACAAGTCATCTTCTCTCTTCTCCAGCTCCCTGATGCTGTCTGCCACGGCCGCATCGATGAACGCAGCGAGCTTTGCTCCGTCAACATTGCTTTGTATAGGCATCGGTGCGCCATCATCACCGGCTAACCGGATTACCTTCGGGTCAAGGATAGCCTCTACTTTTTTAAATGCTTCTTTCTCCGGCATCCGCCGCAGATATCCTTTCATTGCACTCATGACCACCAGCTCCATCTGGGTCGCTGCATAATCTTCTACTGAAAGCCATGCTAATCTCTTCATGTCGTTCTCTCCTGCTATGTGTATTTCTGTACTCTCAACATATAGCAGAATTTTGCACATAGCAATGGGTTCGGAAAAAAATCCTCCAAAAGAAAAAAATCCCCACCAGACAAGACAAAGTGTCTCATCCAGTGGGGTTCCCAAAATCACGCTTCCTGCTCCAGCAATGCTCGTTCTTGTGCTTTCCGTTTCCGGATCATCAGCGTGTGTGCCGTTTTTTCCTTTCTCTTTTCTCTATGGTACCGAATGCAGAGTCCGTTGACCTGCCAGCCGTCCATCAGCACCTCGACCGTTTTATTCGGATTGCATCTGCGGAATCCGATGAAAGCCATCAGCGTCCGGCTGTTGCCGGTGCTGGTCAGCTTGACTCCAAAATTCGTCGTGTAGGTGATCACATCACCGTCAACGATTCCTTCCTTGATGAATGCGAAGTAAACGCCCTTTTCAAATTCCAGGAAATCCGGAGCCTGTTCCACCCGGTCTGCACCCATCTTTCTTTTTCCACGCCGGATATCACTCAGGATTTTGCTTCGTGCCTTGCCGCCAAAGTCACGCAGGCAGCTTCCATCTGTATCCAGACCATTGACATTCAGCTTCATGCCGGCCTTGTTGATTTCGGGCAGGGCTTCCAGGCAGCGGATGAAAAAGTCGTAGTTGTGCTTCATCTCCGAAAGAAGCTGTTCTTCCTGGCTGAGTTGCTGCCGTTCGTCCATTTTCTCATTCAAACGCTCCCGCAGGTCATCCACCAGTCTTTCGTAGGTATCAATCTCCGGGCTGGCTTTCTGGCGGCCACGCTCTACTGCTTCTTTCAGCCGCCCCTGCATCTGAGCCATTTTTTCCTCCAGCTGCAGAATCTGCTCATCCAGTTCGGCTTTTCTGGAAGAATCCCGTTCTGCGACATGCTCCTGTACCTTCTGGTAGACCATCCGGAATTCCGAATCGATCCATGCGTTCTCCCCGTTTTCTTCATGGTCGCGCTTGATGGCGTACAACATTTCCATGAAGCTCTGCTTGACCGCCGTCTCGTATACAAAATGGGAAGGGCACTTTGCATCCCCTTCGCCGATATAAATCGGATGCCAGGCAACATCCGGGTCTGCTTTTCCCATAAATGGCCCATCGTTGGTCGGTGAGGTATCCTTAAGACTTGAGCACCGCCAAACGGGATAGGTATAATAATATCGTTCATAGTAATCATCCGGCGAACTGCCCTGTGCCAACAGCTCACTGCGGCAGGCATCCAGACACCTGTCATCCTCGAAGTGCGTTGCTCTTGCCTGCAGGGTTCTGCGGTAAAAGGGGGCTCCGCACTTTCCGCATACCAGGTTATCAAAGACATCCTTGCCCACTCGTTTTTCCCGCTTTTCATCCTTTTTCGTTCGGTTTTTCTTTCTGTGTGCCAGGATTTCCTGTGCCCGCATCCATACCGCGCGATTGATAATCGGGACATGGTGGTCCGTCACATAAAATTTCGGAGCTTCTCCATTGTTTGGAATCGTCTTGTGGCTCAGGAAATCGACGGTAACCGTTTTCTGCATTTCGCAGTCACCAACATATTTTTCATTCCGGAGGATAAAATCCACACTTTCGCTCTGCCATTTTGTCCCTTTGGATGAAGGGATTCCCTTTTCATTCAGTTCATTGCTGATTTTGTAAGAAGATTTTCCCAGAAGGAACTCATCGAAGATGAACCGCACCACCTTGGCCTGTTCTTCTACAATGACCCAGTCCTTATTCGTCTCACCGTCCGTATAACCGTAGACCGACCGTGGATTTCCAAAGGCAATCCCTTCCTGAAACCGCTTTTGAATACTCCAGCTGATATTCTTGGAGATCGAATTGCTCTCTTCCTGTGCCAATGCTGAAAGGATGGTCAGGAGCAGTTCGCCAGACGCATCCAGCGTGTCGATGTTCTCCTTTTCGAAGTATACACCGATTGGCGGGTCACACTGCCGAAGCTGTCTCACGCAATTCAGCGTATCGACCGTATTTCGTGCAAATCGGGAAATGGACTTTGTAATGATGTAATCGATCTTCCCGTCCAGCGCATCCTGCATCATCTGATTAAACTCGGTGCGGTGGTTACGGTTGGTGCCGGAGATTGCTTCATCTGCATACATTCCGGCAAAAGTCCAGCCTTCTCTTTCATTGATCAGCTTCGTGTAATAGCTTTTCTGCCCCTCATACGAAGTCTGCTGGGCAAGCTCATCGGTTGAAACACGGCCGTAAGCGGCAACCCGAATGTCCTTTGCCTTTTTCAGCTGACCGCCGGCAGACACTCTCCGCTTCGTTGCCGGAATCACCTGCACATTGTTTGCAACCGTCCCTTGTGTCATTTGTCTGTTCATCAATACTTCCTCCTTATCATGCCAGGCTGCTGATAGCCCTCAAATACGCTGTCACACTCCACTTCCGTACAGGTGTCATCAAACCAGTGGATTCTAAAATGTTTCGGTGAAAAAATGGTAACGGAAAGCACAAAGGCTTTCACATACGTTCCAACTGCTTCATCCAGAAACATCTGCGTCCCTCCCGCCAGAGAATCCAGCCATTGCAGCGTTTTCTCCCGGATTTCATGGGTCTGCTCCAGCTTCTTCCAGTAATCTTCCATGTACCGAACCTGTTCGGCCTGTTGCTGGGCTTCATGTTCCAGCTTCTCCAGCTGTTCTTCTTCATTGAGAAGTCGGTTTTCTAACTCTGTGACTGCTTCTTTATCTCTCGGTTCTCCCAGCACCTCACATCGCACTTTCAATGCTTCTTTTTCCGCCTGAATATCCCGAATGTGCTGGTGGACATCCCGAATGCTATAGTTCACTGCAGACAGCTGGCGTTTCAGAAAATCCCCTTCCTGCTCCATATGGTCGAAATCATGGATCTCTCTCAGCTTCTCAGTCAGGTTCTTTAATGCCTGATTTCTCGCATTATCAATGGGTGCTTTGGAGATCATCTGCATGACCTCATGGACTTCTGCATCCATCTTCTCACCCAGCTTGAATTTTTCGGCAAATGCTTTGCAAAGCAGCGTCTGGATCTGCTCTTCATAAATCGGTTCCATTCGGCAGCGCTTCTGTCCCTGCTGGGCGAGCTTCGTCGCACACCGCCAGATGGTTGTCCTTGTTGTGGAATGGCCTTGAAAATACCGTCCGCATTCTCCACACAGCAGGAGCTTGGAATAGTTTCTTTCGTTTCTTCCCTTTTCGATGCCCCTATACTTTGCCGTGTATGCCTTCCAGACTTCCTGTGCTTCCTGCCACAATTCTTCCGAAATGATAGCCGGATGATGATTTCGTATCAGGTATTTCGGCTTTTCCCCCTTATTGACCTTCTGTTTATGCCCATTCCTGTGATCGGTGTAGGTCTTCTGACAAAGTACGGAACCGCAGTAACGAACATTTGCGATCATGTACCGAACATCCGTTGCCGTCCACCCCCGCTTATCTTCTTCCTTTAGTGCGCCAGCTGGCAGCACAGTCGGCTTCCGCTTTTGCCGCTGTCTGCATCCGCTGTTCGGCGGCGGGATATGCAGGGCATCCAGCTTCTGGGCGATCTGTGTGAAGCTCAGCTCTTCTTTTGTAAAAAGCCGGAACACCATCCGAACAATCTCTGCTTCTTCCGGGATGATGAACACTGCCCGGTATCGGTATCCGTTCTCGTTCACTGTATACTCCCCTTTGCAGAATTCGTATCCGTAAATATCCTTGTTGCAGACATTTCCGGCCGGAAACCGTTTCTGATTGCTCCATGCAATGTTTGCTGAAATCGAACGACTCTCTTCCTGGGCAATGGCAGCCAGCGTAGTAAGAATGAACTCGCTGTAAGCATCCGCTGTATCCATCGCTTCCCGCTCAAACAGGATCGTGACATTGTTTTCCTTTAAGGTCCGCAATGCCACAAGAAAGTCCTGCGTGTTTCGGGCAAAACGGCTGATGGACTTGCAGATCACACGGTCAATCTTCCCCTGCTTGCAGTGTCGGAGCAAACGGTTGAAACCTGTCCGTCCTTCCCTGCTTGTTGCGGAAATGCCATGATCGGAATAAATGCCGGCGGATGTCCACCCTGCATTTCCTGCCAGGAGTGACATAAAGTAGCGTTCCTGCATTTCATACGAATCCTCCTGTGCCGGATTGGTGGAGGAAACACGGATATATGCGGCGACCCGAACAGCCTTCTCTTGGCTTGCTGCTGGCACCGTCGGCATTGCCGGCCGGCATTCCTGCATCACATCGGATGCGAGCTGGGAGAAGTCTTCCATACTCTCCGGCTCATTCACCGGCATTTCTTTTACTGGTGCATAGCTGGTTACGGGCGGCTTCTTTTTCTCAGCCCTGACTTTTTGCATGGCGGCAAGGATCTGCGCCACCGATTCACTCTGTTCTGCCTTTTTCTTACCTTTTGCTTCCGGCAGCTTCATCTTTGACATAAGATCATTCAGAAAAGCATTTGAATCCATATCATCCTCTCCTTTCGTCAGATTTTCCTTCCGAAAGGAAAACGTGTGGTAATGCCACCGCCTTTTCCTATCTTCGGGTAGTGACATATTTGCTCTATCCGGCACTTATAGCAAGTGATATCCGAACTATAAATCGTAGAATATCTGCCCACATAGTCGGGCAAAACTGACGATTGCATTGTATGTAAAAAGGCTCTCCTTTTCAGGAAAGCCCATGAATGTCAGATACGTGCTGCGAAGTCAAGTGCAATCCAGCCAGCACCGGATTTCAGCTTGCCCCAGCCTTTCACAGAACCAGCACCCGCAGATTCTGCCACGATGGTGAACACGCCCTTTCCGGTGTAATAACCGGTCTTGCCGTAGTTTGTTCCCGGTCCTTTACGGATGTTGAGATCGTTGATGGACACGCGAACCGCATACGGCACAGATGCAGTCTGGGTCACAGGATAGACCGCCTTGCCGGCTGGATCGTAGACCGTATACCCCGGATTCGCATCCGCACACTGCTTCGCATAGGCCAGATCATGGAACGCCCCTTTCTGGGAAGCTGCATTCTGCCAGCTCTTACGCACACGATACCAGCCAGAGATGTTACCTCCCTGGTTCTGGGCTGAGGCATTATACTGTGTCAGGTTCCAGCGTTCGATGATATTGCAGAGATTCTGCACATAGGTGTGGCTGGTGGCATAGCCGCCGTCCTTGATAATCTGCACAGCCTTCTTGTAGTCCATGCATCCAGCCAGAGCTTCATAACGTTTCCTGCTGCCATTCATCGCACCGAGCAGATATGCCGCATGGTCGGCAATGGAGTCCTCCACACAGGCGTACTTTCGGAAATCAGCGGTGATCGTGACATAGCTGCCATCGGCATTCTGCTCCTGCGTTTTCTTAGTATAGACAGACTTACCATCCCAACTGCTGCCACTCCAGCTGTTCCCGGAAAGAGAGGTCTTCATGCCAAAGCAGTTATTTGCATTCTGTGCCAGCTCAGATTTACCATAGCCGGACTCCAGAATAAACTGCGCCATCGACACGCAGGCGAGGATGCCGGACTGCTTCTGGTTTTCGGTAAACAGCGGGCCGATCTTTGCCACTGCCTCTGCTTCTGACAGGTTCTTAAGGGAAGATGCCTGCAGGCAGGATGAAGCTGAACCGCCCAGTGCCGCCGTCACCCTTGCGGCCAGATCACCCAGACGGGCATACAGCCAGTTTCCGGGACAGCTTTTGTTGGCAAACCAGCGATGAACAGTCAGGATCATCTCGTCTGCTGCCGGAGCGTAGTTGAGGGTTTTATTCTTGTCGCCCAGCCACAGCAGTTTCTTCTTGCCGTTACGTTTGCAGATATCGATGCAAAGCTTAATGAGCGAGCCATATACGGCGCTGTTCATCGCATACGGCTCGTTCATGTCGCTGGCACATTCGATGGTGACTGCTCTCTGGTCATTGGAATTGCTGGACGAGCACCAGCTGCGGTTCTTCTCCTCCACGCACAGAGAAACACGGCCGTCCGTGCCAATGCCATAGTTGCAGCTGGCCTGACGGGTCGGGCTGGTAAAACATCCGCAAATGCTCTCTGCAGAAAGCTGGCCTACCACGCAATGCGGAGTGATGCGGTCAATGCTGTGTGTTCTCTGCCCGGAATGGTTCGGGGAGAGTTTGGTATAAACAACGAGTGGACTATTGGTGTATCCCATATTGATTCCTCCTAAAAAATTGAGACCCGGATCACTCCGAGTCTCATGTGTTTGTGTTATTGTGTTTAAGGGATCAGCAGCTTCATGCCGACCCGGATGGCATTGGAGGTCAGGCCGTTCAGTGCACGGATATCGGCACAACGGCTGCCATCCCCCAGTTCCTTCTCTGCAATCTTCCAGAGGTTGTCGCCCGGAACAACGGTGTAGATCTTGCTGGCGGTAAAGGCATAGGTATCCGCACTGTTGAGAACATAGGCCAGACCGCTCGTCGCTTCCGGGCATTTGATCTTCAGCCAGCCGGCACAGAACTCCACGATCTCGATCAGCGTATTCTTCTTATAGATGGTCACAACCTCTGCACTGGTATCCGGCATTTCCCGGATATTCATAAGAGTCTTGAGCTTGCCATAGGCGATCGCTGCCGGGAGTTCCTCTGCAGTCGGATACTCTTCCTTTCCGGCTTCCTCTTTCTGCTCATCCGTCACAGGGGTGTCCTTCTCTTCCGAAGATTCCTCTTCCGGTGCTTTCCCTTCCGGCTCGTCCATAACCGGCTTTTCCTCCGCTTCTTCTGCACCTGTCACCGGCACAGCCTCCTCCGGGTAGATCACATTGCCGTCATTGTCAAACACACGGCTGCCGGGATTCTCATCGCACTTGGCTTTTGCATTCGCCAGTAGACGGTATGCACCAAGCTGGGATGCTTCATCTTCCCAGTCCTCACGCACACGGTAGTAGCCGGTCGTCAGCTTTACGGGATATTCTTTCATACTCATGGTCCGTTCCTCCTAAATAAAATGTGGGAGAGGCTTATCGCCCCTCCCGGTTGATTACTGCTTGTCGATTTTGTCCTGATCGCGCTCGTCTTTCAGCTGTGCCAGCATCTCCTTGAGCTTCTCCGGCACCGGAAGACCGATCACTGCTGCATTCTCGAGACAGCTCAGACCCTCGTTTGCCAGATAGAAGAACACCACAGCGGTGCGGATGGCGGCTCCATTCTGGAGGATCTGTGTGTCAATGATATTGGCAATACCAACCAGCACAAAGATACATACCTTCTTGGCGATACCCTTAAAGCCAACTTCAGAAGAAAGCTCATGCTTGATTGCTGCCGCCAGCACCCCGGTGAAGTAGTCACAGACCACGAACACTACAAGTGCATACAGGAAGCCGTCAAACCCGCCGAAGAACCAGCCCAGGAAACCACCCAGGCCTGCGAACATCCATTCAATCTTGTCGATCACATTCTGCATAATTCCGTCCTTTCCGCCCGTATCCGGGCAATAAAAATAGACAGCCGAAGCTGCCCTGTGATATGGATTGTATATAAAAACACGGACAAGCCGTGGGATTTGATTATCGATAGCTGGCAATCACTGCACTGGCATTGAACATTCCGATCTTCTTTGCGCCTGCCGCATTCGGATGCAGACCATCAATCAGGTAGCGGCCATTGGCATTCTTTTTCTCGTAGATGTCACAGATACCACAGCAGAAAGTATCAATGACTTCCAGAGACATCCTGCCGGCAAGAAGTTTCAGATAATCGCCTTTCGCCTTGGACTGTGCATAGCTCCGGGTCGTGATATAGCCCTGAATCGGCGTACAGATATAAATCTTCGCCGCCGGGTATAGCTGCTGAAGTTTTTCGATGCTGTACCGGAATGCTGATGCAAACACCCTGCGGTCCAGCTCTTCGATGGCGACCATTTCATTCTCTGAAGTGAAAGAGCCTTCCATATCGCCGGAAGGAACACCATCATTCGTACCACAGGCGATCAGGATCATATCAAAGTCGGCGTAGGCAGTCACTTCCTTGTAGTGAGGGCTGGTCTTGTCCTTGCCTCGGATGAGTTTTTCCACCTGATTGCCCATGACATTGTTGTGGTTCTGATCCGGTCCGGAAAAGACCGGGTTGCCATCGTAAACGCTGTCCTCATAATCGCACCATCTGGCACTGGATACCGACAGGTTTACAAACCGCTCCGGCTGGATGATCTCATTGAAGTATCTTACCCAGCCACGCTCCGATGTGTTCAGTGCCGTGATGCTGTCTCCCAAAAACAGGATCTTCTTTCCGGTGAACGCAGATTTCTGCTTCATGACCACCTGCATATCCGTAGACACGGAACTGATCGTTTTGGAAAGGTTCTGCATATTCGCATCTGCTGTTTTGATCGCATCCGCATTTACACGGACCTTTTCCGACAAGGTAGCAAGCTCCTTTGTATTGGTGTCAGCCTGCTCATGAAGGAGGCTGTAATCTTCCCCAAAGTAGCTGCCATTCACATTGAAGTAATGTGCCTTTACGTTGGACATGGTCATATCGTAGGTGCTGTTCTTCGTGAACACGATTTGGATATAATCATCCTTATACCCGGCATCTTCCAGCTTTTTGGATGGGATTTCAAGCGTGATCCTCTTTGGTTTTCCATCTGTAGAAGCAATCGACCCAAGGTTTACCAACTTTGAACCAACCACATAGTAGTGCATCAGCTGGTCGTTGCAGTAATCCATCTCGACATAGAGCTTATCAAACCGCTCCGCACGGGGAACTTTAATGCCGCCGCCATAATACCCGCTCTCATACTCCGTCAAAAAATGATGGATGGTGGCTCCTTCATCCACGATCTCCCATTTTCCTTTGGAAAAGACACAGGGCTGGAATGGAACTTCAAGGCTCTGTGACATCAGCGCATCCCGTGCAAGTTTTGCCGCGCTTACACAGGCATCTGCGAGTTTATCCTTTGTAACGGTAGCATCCAGGAGTTTCTGTCCGTCCACCGATTTATCCCGAAGCATCGTGCCGGACAGCGTATGGTCGCCAAACGGCATCCTGCCATCCACCTTGAACGGAAAGTAGCCATAAGACCGTTCCGGATATTTACAGTCCACTACAAAAACGATGACATCATTCTCTTTTGGAGAATCCGACCAGTCCGCTGTCACCAACGTCCCTTCCACTGTATCGTAGGAGATATAGGTCAAAAGAGCATCCGGGTTATATGGAACCGGCTCTGGTTTCGTAAGCAGCTTATTCCCCTTCGCACCCAGATAGATAAAGTTCCCAAAAAACTCCAGCTGATGCTCTGTGGTATTCAGATTGACTGCTCCTGTATAAGAGAAAGGCATACCGTTGGCATAGAACTTATCGGCTCTGGACCGTAAGTGTGCACCAAATGAGTCATAGGTCTTCCCTGCCGAATCGACCCGCGCATCCAGAGTCTCCTTGTCCGTAGTCTTACCGGATGCAATGCTGTTCATCCTGGAATTCAGGGATGCTGCACTCTGCTGCATGGCTATCCGTCCATCCTCCAGCTGCTTCTGAGCATCTGCCACCTTCTTCGCCAGCGTAGTGGTCGTATCACTCAGGCTGTCATTCACGTTCTGCACCGTATCCGTGAGTTTTTGGGTGACCCTTTCTTCCGTTTCGGACACATTTTTACTGATGCGGCTTTCTGTTTCTGTCAGTTCCGTATGGACGTCCTCTGCTGTCCGGGTCAGATGATCCTCTGCCAGCCTGATCTGCTCACTGAACTGACTGCATACAGACCAGTAGTGTTCATTAAAGATTTCCGTTCCAGCCGGGACCGGCAGCTTGGAGATATAGCTGACACCAGTTTCTTGACACAGCACGATGATCAGTTCCTCGTACTCTTTTGTCTTGTCCCAGATGCCGCCATGCTTCGGGACGATGCGTCTGCCAACATACTTAGGCATAGAACACACCTCCCCTCAGCACAGAAGAGATCAGATTACTGCACAGGTCAGATAATCCGATACCCCCCCCCCCCCGAATTTTCAGACAATTATTACGGTTCATCATAGTTTTTCCTTTCTCCGGGATATTCCCGGCATCACTTCATATCCTGTAGTGCCAGTGTATACTTGACCAACGCATACAGCTGATAGCCCCATGCGCAGTGTGCGTAGTTGTTCGGATGCCAGTTGGGGCCTCCGTACTGACCCCGGCCGTATGCCATGTGCAGTACCCTGCCACTCTGTCTGCCGACCGAATCCGCAGACACATAATCCAGTGTAGGGTAACTCTCCACGGCAGGCTGGATCAGATGCCCACTGCATACATAGACACCGTTTGCCTCATCCTGCAGTTCATCGCAGAAATACTGGTAGATGCTCACATTCTTGCTGTGAAGTCCACCCAGCGTGATCTCAGAAGCCCGGTACTCCGGGTATTTTGCCGGGAAGTAAGTGCCGGTCTCATCAATGGACATGAGGATCACGATGATATCCGGATACTCACGCTTGATCGTTTTCACGATATCCGGGATATTGGCTTTGTACTCTGCAAGGGAACTGTTGTGGTTTAAGTTGATCACCACATGGGTCGGCGTGCACAGATCATAAGCGTTGGCATCTTTTACTTCCGTGCCTGCGGTTTCGCCGGGAATAAGCCGGGTCATGCCGTTATCCGCCAACGTCCTGTACTTATCCAGACAAGCCTTCAGCGAGAAGCCCTTCGTCTTTTCATCGTAGAACGGGTTAATATTAGATGCGCTCTCAAAAGTTGCAAGGTTCAGATCCTCTGCACTCCAGCCGCCCTTACCCATCGCATAGTTCACAACCGTCTTTCCATCCAGCTTGAACGAGGACGAGGAGCCGTAATGCTTGCCATTCATTGTTCCCGGCATGCCGACCATCAGACAGCGGTATTCGGTTTCTGCCGCTTTCGCGTCCTTGCGGTCCAGATCAAACAGGTAGCGCACCCACGACCAATAGTGGGTCGGAAGATCCGCATCTGTTTTCCCAACACCGGCTAGATACCCATCCGTCACACTGTCACCGATAACAAGGATCTTCGGGAACTGGTTCTTTCCCATACTGGCCAAGGTGCTGCGGTGCTTGAATTTGAGTTTCTGCGTCTTATAGACATCTGACACAAACGATTTCTCTACCGTCTGTTCCAGAACATCCTCCCCACTGTTGACTGCCGTGTTGGTAAACGGTGAGTACAAGTCAAAGCGCTCCTCCATCTCCGTACCAAAACCAGCCGCTCTATCCTTCCAGCCGGTCTCTGCGATCAGATGGTCCACCCAGACTGAAACATGATAGTTTCTGGCGGTCGAAAGGTTATTACAGACCGTATACACCGGGGCCGCCGGGACAAGGCGAAGGTCTTTCTTTTCCGGCACGGCCACCAGCTGATCCAGCCGGGTCGTCAGATTTGTCAGCTGCTTTTTCTGGTTATCCGCCTCCGTCTGCAGGGAGTTCACTTCCTGTTTCAAATCATCCAGCGGCTTATAATCCGTGTATGCCTCATATACATACTCCGTTCCCTCAACAACGCAGAGCTTCTGTCCGGAAGAGGCCATATAGAAGAACATCACATAGGCATCGCCTTCCTGATAGGTGTACTGGTCATTGGCATCTACATAACGGAGCACCTTCTTCGCCTTGTCAAACACGACCTGGCTGGTTACACCGTTCGTGCCGGAGCCTTTGGTCACAAGACCTTTCTCGCTGACCGGGATATAATCCGTGGAACCATATCGGAGATTGTCTGCATGATACTGAATAACGGACGAGTGTACATAGGCAAACCATCCCGGACGATACCTGGAAGGGTCGAGGAGGTTTCGGCTATGGACTGCATCCAGCTTGCCGGATGCCAGGGTATCCGTGTATTCCCGCTCATCCTTGAAAGCCTGTCCTACAACGGCGGCATCCGCAGCCATTCCGGAATAGGATAGCGTCGTATCCACCTTACCTGTACCAATCAGGATCTTGCCCATAAAGACGATCAGACGGTTTTTGTAATCATACTCCACATTCCCGGACGGTTCATTGCTGAAGAAATCGTTGCGGATTTCTTTTCCGGTATTCGGGCGCACCGGATAATAGAGCACCTTGTCTGTACTGCGCACACGCAGTTTGTATGCTCCTTCATCTATAAATCGGTGCAGAATCAGGGTGATCCTGTTATCTCCCTTCACTAGTTCTACCGACTGGCGGAACACCTCGCCTTCTTCCGATTCAAGCATGGCAGTCAGGTTCGTCTCCCCAATGGTTCGAAGTGTGAACTGGATTTCCTGTATAAACACACTTCGCAGAACAGTCAGCGGCACATAGTAGGTCTGGAGTACCGGGCTGCTGCCTTCCCAGATATTGCTGACACCGTCATATAAAAAGGGCAGGTTCAAACTGGTCATCGTTTCCTTTGCCAGTGCATCATCCGCACTTCGCAGTGCTTCGATCTCGATTGCCATCTTTTTCTGATTCTGTCGCTCCCTCTGAACCTGATTCCACAGCTTTACAGACTCTCCGCACACCTTCAGGTTCAGGTCCTTCGCATAGGAGCTTGCCCTGATCTGGAATACCCCTTCCGGGATCTCCAATTCCTTTTCTTTGTACTCCTGCGGCTGTTCCGTATCCCTGGAATCCAGAATGGATGCCACAAACGTGCCATTGGCATCATAGCCTGCAACTCCGATCCAGTTGAACACCTGCCCGGTATAGTAAACTTTCTGGCAGGCGGTATCTACCGGGATCAGTGCTGTCGTCTGGACATGCTCAAACTTCTGCGTTTCTCCATTGATCGTGTTGACTGTAATGCCTTCTGTCAGTTCGCCGGTCGCATCATAGTTTGCATCCACCTTGGATTCCTGCAGTGCATCCAGCCCTTCTTTTGCTTTCGGATAGATGGAACGGATCGCTGCTCCAAGGTTGTCAAAGGTATTCCCCTCCGAATCCACTCTTGCATCAAGGACTTCTGTGTCAGAGGTTCTCCCTTTTGCAATCTGATCCATCCGGGCATTCAGAGCCTTGTTTGTCTGTGCGACATCCTGGGCGTTCTGATTCATCTGCTGCTCTGCCGCTGCGACTTTTGCAGTCAGATCCGATTTTGCATTCTCCACACGCGCAGTCACACGGTTTTCTGTCTCGGACAGGCTGGTGTTTACCTTACTTTCTGTGCTGGAGAGACTTTCATTGATACGGCCTTCCGTGTCGGATACATTTTTGTTAATCCGGTTTTCTGTTTCCAAAAGCTCTGAGCGGATATCTTCGGCCGTCTGGGTCAGATGCTCCTCTGCCTCTGCGATCTGCTCACTATGCAGGCTGAACAGGCTCCAATACTTCTCATCACTCAGAGCCGTTCCTTTCGGCACCGGAAGATTGGAGATAAAACTGTTGCCGCTGTCTGCATCCAGTACGATCTGCAGCTCCTCATATTCTTTCCGGATGTCCCATTCGCCTGCATGTTTAGGAACGATCCGGCGGCCTGTGTATTTTGCCATATTACCCCTTTCTGTCAGCCTTACACTGACACATCATCCTCGCCATATTCCACGACCAGATGTCCTTCTTCATCGGTTGTGAATATCAGCCCAAGGTCGCATTTTGTTTCAAATGCAAAATAGCCATCCTCCGTAATCGATCCTTCCACAATCTCACGGCACAGCTTTTCTACGGAACTAGACTCCGATCTATCACTCAGTCCCAGACCGTCATCCGACTCAAAGCCAAAGCAGCCTGCCTTGTCTATAAACAGATTTCGGATGCCATCCCGAACAGCTTTCAGGAATGCTGCAAATGTGTAAGTGGCGATCTTGCCGTTATTGATGGCCGCCCTCTCCACCTTTAACGTAAGAGAGAATGAGCCAAGGACATCACCTTCTGTGCTGAGCATAACAACATCCAGCGGAAAACGTCCGGCCTGCGCCGTCATGAAGGTCGTGATCGTAAAGAGGACCGCCCCCTTCTCAACGAATACAAGGTCTGGCGCAGTTTCGCTCGTGTAGTGGAAGATCGTACCGTCCGGACGGGTACCGGAACAGGCTACAATACAATTCTGCGGCACGGTATATTCCACAGAGTTGTTATACAAAACACAGCGAACTTTTCTCGCCTTGTTGTCATACTGCTTGACCGGAACCGTCACCGGGATCAGATTCTCCGTCAGCGACAATTCCACTTCCTGATAAATGCCTGTGACCATTACGAGCTCCCTCCTTCCTGATCCGTCTCCTTATTATCTGTTTCCTCTTTGTTTTCCGTATCCTTATCTTCACTACCCGGCTTTTCGGTATCCGGGGTTTCAGGCTCGGTCGGTGTGGACGGTTCCGTTGGCTCTGGATCAGGTTCTTCCGGTTCATATCCAATCGTCTGCCACTGTTCTCCGTCCCACAGTTTTAACCGAAGGTTCTTCTTATCGACCCAGAAGGAATCCTCTGCCGGATCTTCCGGCGCACTTTCGGACACAGGGATATACGGCTGATACTTCGCATCCAGTTCCTTCTGCAAATCATCTGAGATTTCCGTGAGGGTGCTGTATCGCCTATCCAGTTCCTCATACAGTTCTTTGGACAGCTTCTTTGCCGTTTCATACCGCTGATCGAGCGTTTTCTGAAGTTCTGCAGAAATAGCGGTCGCTGTTTTGTACCGCTCATCCAGTTCCTCCAGCAACTCCTCGGAAAGCTCGGCTGCTTTCTTGTAACGGTCGTCCAGTTCCTTGAGTGTCTGCTCCAGCAGGATTGCTGTTTTGACTGCGGAATCATCTGACTCCCAGCCATATCCCCATGTCTTCCCGCCATCTGTGGAAACAAAAAATCCGGCCGGGCTATTCTTCCACGCAACCGTTGACTGTTTCAGAGTTGCTGCGTTGAATGCGTACCGAGTCGTATTCCCCTTACTGTCCGTCTCATTTTTATAATGAAGGCCGAACAGTGCAGCAAACAACGCACCATCATAGATAATGGAGGCCGAAATGCCGCCCATCTGCTCTCCCACTGCTGTTTCCACACGGACTGCGGTATCGTATGCGGCGGTTGCTGTATTTCGGATACTGTTAAGGGAGCTTGTCAGGGAGGAATTTCGGCTGCTGACCGTAGAATTCGACAGCGTGATGCTGTTATACCGTTCCAAAAGCGAGTCATATTCGGTTTCTGTAACCTTGGAACTGGCTTCAATGCCCAGCTTCGAGATATACACATGAACCGTATCACAGAGCGAGACCTGTTCTGCCTGTACAACATCCTCATATCCGGGTGTATTCCAAAGCTGAATGAAGTCGATTTTAATGTCGATCTCCGGCTCTGTCAGGCTGGTCGTATCAATATAGTCCTGTGCATACTCTCGCAAAGCCGCTTCCGATGGCTTTTCCTGAAAGGCACTGGTGCAGTCCAGCACCGTAATCTTCTGATACGGCACAGATTTTCGGCTGACCATGACCACTTTTTCTGGCAGTTCCATAACCGCCTGTGTTTCGTTGTCCACCCAGTACGGATGCACTCCTGTAATGGTATTCTCGATGGATTTCTCCATCTTGAAATCCGTCAGGTTTTTGCCGTAGACGATATGAACGTTGTGGTCCGCACCTCTGGCTCTGTGAAACTTGACTGTGTAGCGGTCCCACTCGAACTCTCCTCCAAAAGTATCCAATACCGAACCATCCATACCGCCCAGACAGTTTCGGAAAGATGCCGGAACGGACACAGTAAACATCGCACTGGATGCCACATCTGTCCAAACTGAGAACGGACAGTCGGAAGCCGCATGGCTTTTCAGCCCCTGCACCGCTCCTGCGCACCCACTCACTGAGAACGGGGAAACTGTAATAAAGTTGAGCTGATAGGAAATATGCCGTGCCTGAACTTCCAGCTTTCCATCAATAGGGGTCGTGATCTTGTAGATACGGAACGGCTGCGGCTGCATCGTATCAGATGGTTTGGCAAGGATGACGTTTCCCTCCTCCAGCATCTCTGCATGGATGCCATCTGCCGGACAGATGAGCTTCAGCTCATAGCTACCGTTTCGTTTTTCAGTCACGGTACAAGACTGTGCATCTGCCAGCTTTCCAATGCCGTTATTATCAAATTTCATTTCTCTGGAATCATATAAACATGGGATCACTGGCTGCACCTCCCCTCAGAGCGTCCACCAACGGGGAATGACTTCCACCGCCGTGATACCGCCTGTCCATGTGATCTGTGTCTTTCCCTCCGGCAGTTCCGGGAAGTCATCCGAAAGGATGGTCTCATTGCAGAAGCCGGAAGCGTTGTAAGCGTTGTGCGTCTCACAGTTGAGCAGCACATAGTCTTTGATGCTGTGGATGGTGATCTTCTCTTCCCCCACATACAGCTCGCCGCCGCTGTCTCCGTAAACCTTGAAGATGGGCTGTGCAGGAAAAGCGAAGGGGTTCTTTAAGGTCGACCTGCCATCCAGCCGGATTGTCCGCTGCCCGTCCACGCTCCACCTCTGGGGCTTACAGTTAAATGCCAGCTCCATCTCAGCGGCTTTCTGAGCAGTCACATCAAAAGCAAGGGCATCCTTGCAGACCGCCATCCGAAAGAAATCCGGGTCGTAGGTATCCTGCAATTTCTGATACCCCACCGGCGACAGAAGCCATGCCTTGACTGCTGCTGTCTTAGCTGGCAGTCCGTTGAAGAAAAAAGCTTTATACTTGATATCCACGTTCTGATATCTGCGGCGGCCTGCCTTTGCATTCTCGGTGAGGATGTCTCCGTTCCTGCCGGGTACGGAGGTGCTCTCCACATCCGCAGCCGGGGAATCATATACACCGGGACCAGACAAATATAATAGGAAGTCTTTGCTGGACTTCCCGGCAAACGACAGATACTGTCTGGCATATCTGTCTTTTAACTGAAACTGTGATACTGTTTGCTTTGGGGTGTTATAGCCCATACGCATCTCCTCCTTTACTTGAAGACCGAATCATCCTCATGGATCATGCCGTTGATCTTATCGGCAACGGTCTGTGCGAGTTCATCGTCGTTCCGGGCATTATAACCGTTGACTGTGATATACACACCGCCAAGGTTGGTCGTCCGGGTGGTGCCACCTCCGGCCAGAGCCGCCTGCGGGAAGTTCCAACCGGAGCCATCGAAATGTGGCAAGGTCAGTTCCGGCAGACTGAAGGAGCTGATGCCCTCCATACCCTGCTGTACCTTTGCTGCCATCGACCTGATCTGGCTGATCAGTCCGCCTTCGCCTTTCTTGATGCCGCCGGAAAGCAGCTTCATGAAGTCGGGCATATAGGTATCGGCATCTGCCAGCGGTCCTTCATCCGGCACAGAGAAGTGCAAGAACGAGCGGATGCCATTTGCCACACTCTTGACCGCATTGCCGACCCAGCTCACGCCTTTCTTGATACCGCCCGCGATACCGCCAACGATGTCCTTGCCCCAGCTGACTGCCGAAGAAGCCACGTTCTTGATACCGCCCCAGATGGACGATGCCACATTGCCAATAGCAGAAGCCGCATTAGAAATACCGTTCTTGATGGCGTTTACTCCATTCGAGAATACCGACGTAACCTTGTTCCAGATATTTGTGACACCTTCCCGGAAGCCATCGCAGTTTTTCCAGAGGCTCGTCAGTCCAAGACCGATGCCGCCAACGGCTGCCACTGCGATACCTGCAGGACCCGCCAAGCCGGCAAGTGCTGTGCCTGCGGATGCGAGGAACCCACCTGCGGAGCTTGCTACGCCTGCAAGGGCTGTACCCGCGCCAGCGGCCAGACCGGATACAGTCGTACCCACAGATCCGAGCAGACCGGAAAGCGTTGTGCCGACTGTCCCGGCAATACCGCCCAGCGAAGAACCGATAGATGATACGATACCGGAAAGACTGCCGCCTAAGCCGCCGATCTTCGACACTACACCGGAAAGCAGCCCACCCAGATTCGACAGGATTCCCCCACCGCTGGAGCCAAGGCTTCCCAGCTTCGAGATGATGCCGGAGATTCCCTCTCCCAGACCGCCCATTTTGGAGGTCAGCCCAGAGATCAGATTGCCAAACTTCGACACGATCTGACCTCCATCTGCACTGCCGATCTTCGACAAGAAATCTCCGATGTTGGACAACAGACCACCGCCGTTCTCTGTACCGAGGACATTGCCAAGGTTCTGCATCGTATTTCCGAGATTTCCGATGGTGTTCTTCATGGAGCCGAGCTTGTCCACTAGACCCGTGACCGTATTGACCGTGTCACCGACCTTGCTGATGCCGTTGCCCAGGCTCTTTAGGAAATCCGAGTTGAAGGTGTCGCCAAGACTGCGGATCGCATTTCCAAGAGAACTGGTCTGAGAACTCAGCTCTCCAACGGAATCCTTCATATCCGCAAAGCCCTGCTTCACTTCATCGCTCATGCCGCCGACTGCGGTTTTGGTGATACCCTGCAGGTCAGTCCAGATCTGCTGGAACTGTGTTTTCAGACCGGAAAGCCCGGACATCAACTGTAATTGGATACCGCTGCCCACATCCCTTGCAGCACTACCGATACCGCTCTGACTTTTCTTGATCGTAGTAGCAAAACTGCCGACCACGGAATCCATCCAGTCGCCCAGAGAATCTACCGGGGTCGTGAGGTTGTTGCTCATAGACCCGGCAAGTCCCTGCACGGCTTTCACCACCGACTTGACATTTTTCTTAATGCCGGTCGCCAGCAGCTTCATGAAGTCGGGCATATAGGTATCTGCATCAGACAGAGGTCCTTCATCTGGTACAGAGAAATGCAGCAGGCTTCTGACTCTGCTTGCGACATTTTCTGCCGCTGCGATCACGGAACCGGCTGCTGCCCGGACACCTGACGCCATCTGGGAACAGATATCTGCACCCCAGCGGTATGCCGAAGAAGCAATCGAACCGAGCGAGTTAAAACTGCTCCTGATACTTGCAACACCAGAAGAAACCGTGCTGCGCAGGCTGGACATTGCCGAAGACACCGTGGACTTGATGCTGTTGAAGGCAGAGGTCGTGGTAGATTTCAGTGTGTTCCAGCCGCTTGTGACCGTACTGCGAACTGCGGATACAGAGGAAGTTGTAAGACTCTTGATGCTGTTCCATGCAGTCGTGATGACTGTTTTGATACCATTCCAGCTGGTATTTGTCAGGTTTTTCACCGCATTCCATGCGCTGGTCATGGACGTTTTTACAGAAGCGGTCGCAGAGGTGGTAAGGGATTTAATCCCGTTCCACGCTGTGGTAATGACCGTTTTAATTCCGTTCCAGCTGGTCGTTGTCAGCGACTTCACCGCATTCCATGCACTGGTCATGGACGTTTTCACTGCTGCTGTCGCAGAGGTCACATTGGATTTCACCGCCGAGAAGCTGTTCTGGATACTGGACTTGATGGTATTCCATGTGCTGGCGGTACTGGTCGTAATGGAACTCCATGCGGATCTCATCGCAGCACTCACACCTGCCGTTCCGGTTTTCACCGTCTGGCTGATGGCTGCCCAGCTCTTACTGTATGCCTGCTCCACACCCCTCATGGAGTTGGTGATGGAGGTAGACAGCGTGGTGGACAGGTTCTCCGCCGCCGCAGTCACAAGGCTGGTGTTGGTCGTGATACCGTTTGCCAAACCCTGCATGAAGTCCGGCATCCAGCTTTCCATATCTGCCAGAGGTCCTTCATCCGGCACAGAGAAGTGCAGGAAGGAACGGATACGGTCTGCCACTCCCGATACAGCACTTGCCACATCCTGAATCCTCGACTGGATACCGGACACAATGTTGCCGATCATGTCAGAGCCCCACGAGAACGCCTGTCCAGCCAGACCCTTGATAAAGGAAACTGCACTGTTAAAACCGTTCGTGATGGTGGACTTGATACCGGAAATCGTAGAGGAAATCCCGGATTTCATCGAGTTAAAAGCTGTGGTCGCCGCGCTCTTAATGCTGTTACTGAGGGACGATACCGTGGATTTCATGGCATTCCAGCCAGAAGAAACTACCGATTTGATGCCATTTACCACACCGTAGATCTTGCTGCTAATGGCATTCCAGATGGAAGAAACCGTGGACTGGATCGCAGAAAGGACAGTCGAGATGACCGTTTTGATTGCATTCCATGCCGTACTCATCCGAGTCTGGATGCCAGTCAGCAGCGGAGACAGGAACGACACAATGGCGTTCCACACCGTCGTCACTGCAGTCTGGATCGCAGTCAGCACCGTGGAGATAGCTGTCTGAATCGCTGACCAAACTGTAGAGAAAGTCGTCTGCAATCCAGTCAGCATCGGAGTCACGAAGGCAACTATGGCGTTCCAGATGGAAGTGATCTTCGTCTGAATTGCGGTCAGTGCTGCGCCGATCAGGATCTGGATCGCCTGCCAGATGGTTTCAAACAGATATTTGAACGCATCCAGCAGAGGTTTCATGGTATTGTAGATGTCGTTCCACACCGAAGTAATCGTCGTGCTGATGGAGTTCATGACCGTAGAGATCGCGGTCGAGATTGCCGTCCACACAGTTGTCACCGTGGTATGGATCGTATTCAGCACAGAAGAAACTGCTGTGGAAATGGCAGTCCAGATGGTGCTGAAGGTCGTCTGGATACTCGTAAGGACAGTCGTAAAAAAGCTCGAAACTGCAGTGAACACAGTCGTTGCCACACTTTGGATAGCGGAAACTGTATTTGAAAAGAAGCTGCTGATTCCGCTCCACACGGTCTCGAAGAAGCTCTTGATACTGCCCCAGACCGTCTGCCAGTCCGTACCGAACAGCCCAAGGAACACATCCAGCGCACTCTTCAGAGCAGTAAGGGTCGTGGAGAAAATGGACTTCACGCCATCCCAGATGCTGGAAAAGATACCCTTTACCGCTTCCCATGCGCCGCTCCAGTTGCCGGAGAACACATTGGAAAAGACATCGAACAGACCAAGTAGCGTATCCAGAACAACGCCAAGGATGGTGGCAATATTTTGGAATGCTCCCTCAAACAACGGGGCAAGCACCTGACAAAAGCCATCCCAGACTTCTTTCAGTACCTCGGTGACATCCTTAAAATCAAAGCCCAGCCCATTGATCCGCTGTGTCAGCTGATCACAGAACCCTTTCACCTTGGAAACGATATCGTTCCAGATGCTGGTAATGGCAGTACGGAACTCCTCGTTCGTATTCCAGAGGTTCATGAACGCCGCCACCAGTGTGCCGATGACCGCCACCACTGCTACGACCGGGCCGGACAGACCACCCAGAACCACACCCAGCTTGCTGAACACACCGCTGACACTGCCCACATGGGTGATGAGAAGCCGGACACCCTTTGCAAGAGAACTGAACCCCCGCATTGCTGTGCCGACGGTCGATATGGTCTTACCCAGCACAATGAGCAGCGGACCAATGGATGCTGCCAGAAGTCCGATCTTGATGATCGTTTCCCTGGTACCCTCATCCATGCTGTTGAGCTTGTCCACTAACTGCTGCACAGCAGATACGATCTTGCGGATGGTGGGCATCAGGATATCGCCAAAAGAAATAGCCAGCTCCTCCAGCTGAGATTTCAGGATGGTGAGCTGACCATTTAAATTGTCCTGCATGGTCTCTGCCATGCTCTCGGATGCGCCATCGCAGTTTTCAATGGCACCACGCAGTTTGTTGATGTCCGTCTCGCTGGAATTCATCAGGGCAAGGAAGCCGGACATCGCATTCTTGCCGACCAATGCCTCTGCGTTGGCGGCCTTCTCAGATTCCGACAGCCCGGAGAATGCCACACGGCAGTCTGCAAGGATGTCGTTCAGGCTTCTCATGCTGCCATCTGCATTGCTGGTTGCAATCGTGACCTCACCGATGTTTTTACCCACAAAGGTCACTTCACCGGAAAGGTTGTTCATGATGGTACGAAGGGACGTACCAGCCTGTGAAGCCTTGATACCACTGTTTGCCATCAGACCGATGGCTTCTGCGGTATCCTCTGCCGAGAACCCCAGCGCACCGGCAATAGGCGCACAGTACTTGAACGTCTCGCCCATCATGGAGACGTTGGTGTTCGCATTGGAGGAAGCTGCTGCAAGGATATCTGCAAAATGCCCGGAATCTGCCGCAGACAAACCGAAAGCTGTGAGGGCATCCGTGACGATATCCGAAGTCGTGGCGAGGTCTTCACCCGAAGCGGCCGCGAGGTTCATGACGCCCTCGATGCCGTTCAGCATGTCCCCGGTTTTCCAACCGGCCATGGCCATGTATTCCATCGCCGAAGCTGCCTCAGATGCAGAGAACTTGGTCTTCGCACCCATTTCACGGGCTTTCGCACGGAGCTGGTCAAAGTCATCCCCGGTCGCACCGGAAATGGCAGAGACCTTGCTCATCTCGGAATCGAAATCTGCTGCCGTCTTCACTGCGGCAGTGCCAAGCCCCGTTACAGCGGCAGTCACCGGAAGGAACTTCTTGCCTACATTCTCCACAGAAGATCCGATGTTCTGGAGCTTTTCTCCGGCTTCATCGATCCTGGCAAGAGTCGCATTGGTGGTCGCCGCCTGGTCCTGTAAAGACCGCAGATTCTGTTCGGTCTCCACGATCTCACGCTGGAGGGCATCATACTGCTGCTGGGTGATCTCACCATTGGCAAGCTGCTCATTGGCCTGCTGTGCGGCAGTCTTCAGAGTTGCCAGCTTTTCCTTGGTAGCTTCAATGGCATCCTTCAGCATCTTCTGCTTCTGGACGACCAGTTCTGTATTGGAAGGGTCCAGTTTCAGGAGTTTGTTGACATCCTTCAGTCCGGACTGCGTCCCCTTGATTGATTTGTTTACACTTTCCAGTGCTTTGGAGAGCTTTGTGGTATCGCCGCCGATCTCAACGGTGATGCCCTGGATTCTGGATGCCATTTGAATAACCACCTCCTCGCAGGCATGAAAAAAGCCCATCTGCACGGGACAGACAGGCAGAAAATAATCTGAAATTTACAATTCTGTCGTTGCTAAGCGACAGAAAAAGAGCTATACTTAAATTGAGAAATTGTACTCAAAGGAGGTACGCTCTATGAGTGAATATAATATTGACATTGCCGATATGCAGTGCTGGGTTTTCCGCATGGCTCAGTCCAAGTGGAAAATGTCTCCCAGCGATTGCGCTGAACTTTTTAAGAAATACGACATTCTTGGATTTATTTCTGAATGCTATGACATCCTTCATCTAAACGGTTACGCCTGTGTTCTTCACGATGTTGAAACCTTGTTAAAGAATCGAGGTGTATCCGTATGATTGAATTGCAGGATGGGATGCTTCTGTACCACGGTAGCTACATTGGTATCCCGGCGATCGACCTGAATCGCTGCTTTGGTGGACTCGATTTTGGCCGAGGTTTTTATCTTACATCTTCCTACGAACAAGCGTACAATTACGTTCAACTTTCGGTTAGGAAAGCGATGCGTATTGGTACAGTTCCAAAAGATTTCAACCCGGAAGACGGACAGATATCTGTTTACAAATTCCACTACGATCCCAACATATTAGCTTACTGTTTCCAAGGAGCCTCTGTTGAATGGCTTCATTTTGTAGCAGCAAACCGAAAAAAGGATTTGTTCCCACAACTTTTGAAAAAATACGGCACCATCGACATCATCGGTGGAAAAATTGCAGATGACCAAACAGCCCACACCTTACAGCAGTATATCGGTGGCGTTGACTTTGGTATCCCCGGCACACCGAAAGCAGACAAAATAGCTATTGAAAAACTTCTTCCCAATCGCCTAAAAGACCAATTCTGTTTTCGCACGCAGGACGCCGTTAATCATCTTGAATATATAAGGAGTGACCGCTATGGAGATGTCAAACTATAACTTCACAGATACGCAGAAAGAAAGCTGTGCTGTCAGTCTCATGCGCGATACGGTCAAAGAACTCGCTTTGCGTGATACTATTTCCTATGAAGATGCACTGTTACGCTTCACAAATTCAAAGGTATATGAAACACTTTTCGACTATGATACCGGAATTTGGAGAGAAAGCCCCGACTATCTTCTGAATCTCTATGACTATTGCAATTCTAAAAAGACTGCCTAATTTTTCTTTCTGCTTGACTAGCACTACTACATCGGCTATACTTTTAACAGTGATTAGGTTTCGGTAACCTTGCGAGGTCCGAGACCGGGAAGATGACCTTCGGGCCACCTTCTTTCTCCCCCAGTTGTGCACGGCTGGGGGATTTTTTATACCCATCACCAGACGATTGTGCTTATTTCGTTCACAATATAAGCACGGTCGTCTGTTTTTTGCTTTAGAATCGGTCAAAGTCCGCCTGACTTGCCAGTTCCTTGTACGGATAGTCGTCGTTCTGCCGTTCCGTAAACATATCATTGACCAACCCGATGGTCAGCAGGTCGAGATCGGCGATGCTGATACCGAGCTGTACACAACGCAGCAGAAAGAGCGGGGTGGTCATTTCCCGCTCACTTTTGCGAGGTTTTTTCTGGATTCCACCTCCGTCTGCACATTCAGACCCCACAGTTCGATCAGCTGGGGCAGAATCTGGTAGATGGAAAATGTGTCAAACTGGTCAAGGAACTCCTCCGGGCTGTCCGGCACATTGGCCGGGTCTGCATGACGGGCCATCAGCCATGCCAGGTCCTCAAACATTTCCAGACTGAACAGGTCGAGGTTGGAATTGTCCTCGTCGTTCTCTCCCACGCTCTTTTCCAGCTGGCGCAGGTCCTTGTAGATGTCACGGCCAAACTTGATGCGGTACAGGCGAGGCACAGCGGCACTTGCCTTAAAGGTGACTTCCTTGCCATCGATCTCAATTTTCTTTGTAACTGCCATAATCGTAATCCTCCAAAATTTCATGTAAAATTGGCAGAGCCGAAGCCCTGCCATATATCGTGTTTCTTACTCTGCCGGGTCAATGCTGACCAGTGCATTACTGCCACTCACAGTCGGCAGCTTGCCATCCCACTTCTGGATCTTCTGGTAATCGATCAGCGTATCGGACAGGCTTTCTGACAGTTTGCGGTTTGCCTCTGCCTGGGCGTCTGCGGCAATAGAAGTCTTCTGGGCTTCCGCCTCTGCATTGGTGATCGCCACCTGCTTATCCGCTTCTGCCTTGGCAATGGCGGCCTCGTTCTCGATCTTCTGCTTGTCAGCGTTCTGCTGTGCAATGGACTTCTGCTGGATGGCTTCGTTGTAAGCGTCCTCGAAATCCATATCGTTGATGACGACCTTGTTCACAAACACAACATCATCGCCGTATTTCTGCACAAGGGACTCTGCCAGCTTCTGCTGTGCCAAAGGTTCGATCTTAGTGCGGTTGGTCACCTCATTGGGGCCAAGTTCAGCCATTGCAGACTTGATGGCAGATGCCACCAGCTCGTCACCGACCAAATTCTTGATGTCGGACACATTCGCATACAGCCATGCACTCTTCTCAGGAAGCACCTGATAGGTCACGATCACATCAGCGGCATACACAGGAGTCTTGTCGGAGGCTTCGCCCCAGACCTGAGCCTCGATGTGTTTATCCTGCTGCTTGTTGTTGACCTTGTGGATACTCTGCACAAAAGGAATGCAGAAGTTGAGCTTGCCGCTCTGGATGGTGGTCTCCTGGATCTGACCAAAACTGGTCTTCACGCCGGTGTAGCCGGTGGGAATGATGTGGAACGAGCAGACAGCCAGCACCAGAACGATGATCACTGCAAACACGGGGAAAATCTTCTTCATAGTCATATACCTCTTTATAATAATGTAAGCAGAGCCGAAGCCCTGCAGTGTGTGCCGGTCACTTAGCCCTGCGGCTCCTCGGTGTGACTGGTGTCTTCGGTGTCTACAGCTTCTGCCTGCGGCTCGTAGACCGCATCGTACCACTTGTTATAAACATCATCGGTGGTGTTGGTGCCGGTCTTTGCCTTGACATAACCGTTTGCCAGAGGGGTTGCCTGCAGGTTCAGGGTGTCTGTCTTGACTTCCTTGCTGTCCTCATTGGTCTCACCCTCGATGGACGGGCGGCTTGCCACACAGTTGTACAGCACATGACGGATGTGGCGCTGGTCGCCATCAAACTCGAACAGGAATGCGAAATGCTCCAGTTCCACATTGGCGTTCTCCGCAAGCACACCGTTGCCATCCAGTTCCTCGTGCATGATGTCCGTGAGGAAGCTCTCCGGAATCAGTGCGATCTCCAGATCACCCTCGTAGCCGGAGTTGTTATTCACGACATAGTAAGCGATATTGTCCGCATAGAACGGCTCGATCTCGCCATTGGCATCCATAGAAAGACTGACTGCACCGGGGATGCGGACCGGCTTTGCGTAGGTGACGCTGCCATCCTCGTCAAAGGTTGCCTTGGCATAATGGCAGTTTTTCAGGCCAAATTTGACCTTATTGCTTTGCTTCGACATAGGTTATTCCTCCTATCGTCCTGCGGCTGGCTTATACGGTCAGCTCATACAGGACTTCATACATCTTTTCGGTTTCGATCCAGACCTCGCTTTTCTCATAGTAGAGTTCGTGTGCGGTCAGGACTTCTTCAATGCTTGCTTCCATATCCGGGTCTTTGTAATCGGTATACACCTCAATGTCCAGCCGGTTGAAATGGTGGTACACAAGGTTGTCCGCACCGAAATTCTCGGCTTTCGGATACAGGAAGCAGATAAACGGTGGATCAGGGCTCTCCCCTTCTGCGAAATGGTCATACGCATAAGGAAGCCCCATCTCCTCCACCAGAGCTTTTACTTCTTCGTGGGTCATTGGTTCCTCCTTACTTTAGTGCCTTTTCGATGAGAGACTGGAGCTGCTCGATGCCGGCCTGCTCTGCCGGAGCGATATGGGGTCTTCCTGCCACCCGTCCGCCGCCGCGCTTGGCATGACCTTTTTCCAGCAGATGTGCCAGCTGGTAGCGGTTCTTGGAATGCACCACCATCTGAAGGCTCTGGCTGGATTCGGACTGTTTGGTCGCCACCCAGCTTCCTTTGTATGCGCCCGTTCTGGACGGTGCATTGGCCGAGATCTGGTCTCTGACCGTTTTGGCAGACTTACGGACAGCACTCTTCACCTGCGTAGAAGCAAGGGTCGCATATTCTTTTAAGCCTTCGTTGATGGCGTCAGCCATCTCATCAATGCTGACGGTTCTGCTCATCCGGCTGCCTCCTTTCCAGTCTGCAATGAATCTTCAGGATCTTCTTCTGATAGTTCATCGGGTCAACGGATTCGATATTGTAGAGCTGCTCCCGGAAGCGGATGCGGTAACCAGTGGAAGTTAATCCTCTGGTCTCGCTGCACCAGCGAACCGTAAACACCACGCTCTTCTGTTCGGCTGTGACCTCACCTTCTTCTTCCTGTGCCTGATAGGTCGAAGCGTAGGCAAAGCAGGTGAAATATTCCTCCCATGTGTTCCGATGGTTTCCGACCTTATCGGTCACGACCGTGCTTTTCTCGATTGTGATCCGCTCATTCAGTTTCTCGATCATCAGAACACCCCCTCCCTCACAGCAAACAGAATGGAACGAAGCGTCAGCATCAGCTGCTTATGGTCGGCTTCGTCCCGGTGCTCATAGAGATACCCCAGTGCATACAGAATCGCCACACGGCAGGTGCTGCGCAGGGCTTCCAGTTCCCTTGTGGGCTGTACTCCGTTCTCGGCATCCCGGTCAGCGGCATTAACTGCCTCCCACTGGTCTTCCGATAAACGTCCCACGTCCTTACACATCTGCTCCGCAGAAGATAAAAGGATGCCGATCAGGGCATCCTCATCGCTGCTGTCCACGCGGAGATAGGTCTTCGCTTCGTAAAGCGGGATCAGTGCCATAACCGGCTCCTCCTTTCCAGACTTTCTTAGCCCTGCGGTGCCATCTGCAGAAGCTGTACGGCTTCCGGCAGGATCAGCTTGCCATCCACACGCTGGGTGGTCAGGAAACCGACCTGATCAGTACGGGCATACAGCTCGTTCAGACGGCGGAAGGTGCGGTTCTGGCGGTCAGCCACCCAGTAGTAGCTGTAATCGCCAAAGGCCATGACCTTGCTGCCACCCTTGATCTCCGGCATGAAGGCGGAAGTCTTCAGCGGACGGTTCAGCAGGGTATCCGGCTTGCCGATCTCCAGACCCGGCTTCCAGATATAGTTGCCGTTGTTGTCCTTGATGGTCATCAGCTGCAGCACCAGGGCTTCGTTGCAGAGGAACTGTGCCTTCTTGCGGTACGGAGCCTTCAGTGCATAGTAGAGCTTGAAGATCTCATCGAAGGTAACGGCATCCTTCTGGGCAGCGGTCACACCGACCTTGGCACCGCCGGTCTCAGCCAGCAGACCCAGAGGCTTGCCCACACCGTCACCGGTGATAAAGGCGCGCTCTTCTGCGTTGCCCATACGCACACCGAAGCGGCGGGCAATATAGGTGGCGAGGTCAAAAGCGGAGTCGTTCAGCAACTCATTGGAGATCTTGATCATAGTGCCCAGCTTGTATGCAGACAGCATGGTCTGGCCGAAGGTAGTATCGCTCTCCGGAATCTCCTCACCCTCATCGATCCAGCTTGCCTCACCGGTATCCTCCGCGATAGGGATCTTACGGGTGCCGGAGCTGGTGCGGATGACCGTTGCCAGACCACGGAAGATGTTGTTCTCCTCCAGTGCCTCCACCAGCTTCTTCTCGAACTCATCGGGAACGGTAAAGCCGCCCTCGGTGTCCTCACCCACAGACAGGGCATTGCGGACCTCGCCATAATGGCCGCGGTTGCGGATCATGTTCCAGAAGTTCTCAGCATACTCGGCAGTGGCGGTCGGCTTGACATCCTTCTTGGCACCGTTCTTCGGGTCAGCATGGACAGGACTGGAAGTCGGTGCGGACAGCTGTGCCTCGATCTGTGCCTGCTGCTCCAGACGCTCGATCTCTGCACCCAGGTCCTTGACCTCCTGTGCCATCTTGTTGTACTGCTCCACGGCCTCAGCCTTTACCAGACCGTTCTCGCCGCGGTTCTTCTCCAGAAAGTCCTTGGTCTGCTCCCAGAGAGTGTTGCGCTTGGTGCGCAGTTCCAGAATCTTACTCATAGTGTTTGTCCTCCATAGATTGATTTGTGGTGATATAAAAAACAGCCTGAATGCACATCACTTCATGCACTCAAGCTGTTTCATCAGGATATTGTAGGGGATGCTGCCATCCTCGGTCTTTCCGTCCAGATCAAGGACAGGGCCAGAATTGGCAGGTGGTTCGGCCGGAGGTGTCGGCTCTGCAGACGGTTTCGGGTCAGCAGGCGGCTCCTTCGGCTCAGTGTGCTTCTGACCTACGTCTTCCGGCTTCACCCCCAGACGGTTCAGGACGATTAGATCCATCTGACGGCTGGAGAAAAGGTGCCCTGCCGTATCCTTCTGGAACGGCTTCTTTTCTTCGCCCTCGCCCGGTTCACTGTCAGGGTCTTCTTCCGGATTTTCCGGGTCTGCCGGGTCACTGTCCGGCTCCTCCTCTTTCTTTGCAAAGAGGATCTCGTCTGCGAAGCCCAGCTCCACAGCCTTCTTCGCATTCATCCAGGTCTCATTGCTCATGAGGTTGGCAATACGGGCGTGGCTGAGTCCGCTCTTTGCAGCATAGGCATTGATGATGCTCTCCTTGACTTCGGTCAGCACCTCAATGGCTTTCTCCATGTCCTTGGTGTTGCCCATCGCAACCGTGCTGGGGTCATGGATCATCAGCATGGCAACAGGACTCATCTGAACAGTATCACCGGCCATTGCCACAACAGATGCAGCAGATGCCGCAATTGCATCGATCTTGACCGTGATGCTGCCCTTGTAGTCCTTAAGCATGGTATAGATCTCGGCAGCGGCAAACACATTTCCGCCCGGACTGTTGATCCAGACGGTCACATCCCCTTCGCCGGATTCCAGCTCATCCCGAAACATCTGCGGCGTGATCTCATCGCCCCAGAATGATTCCTCATCGATGGGGCCTTCCAGCCGGAGGATTCTGGTATCGTCACTGTTTTTGATCCAGTTCCAGAATTTCTTCATCGGGTTCTCCTTCCTTCATTCTTTCGTGGCTTACTCTCACTCAGCCGGTTATCGCTGTCAGGTTCTTCTTCCGGGTCTTGTTCCTCTGGCTGTGTCTGTTTGGGCTGATTCTGCTGGACTGCGGCAGCTTTATTCTGCTGTGCCACTCCTGCATCTTTCAGCTTCACATAGCCTCCGTTCAGGTAGTAGTCGTCACCGCCCTCCTCTGCCGGGATGAGGTCCATGTTCTCCAGACGATGCACATCATTTGGAGAGAGGAAGCCGTTGCTGATGCCGGTCGCATAACCGTTCATCCGGCTCTGGTAGTCACCACGAAGCAGACCGTCCACATTGAATTTTGGAAAGTAGGTATCCTGCTCCTCCTCCAGCAGCAGATCCTTGATGATGCCCTGCTCGATGCGGACAAGCCACGGGGTCAGGGAGTGCATCACGAAATTCAGTGACTGGTATTCAATGTTGGAGAATGTGGCTCTGGACAGATCGGCTACCAGATGCGGAGGCACACGGAAGATGCGGCAGATCTCCGTCACGGAAAACTGCTTCGTTTCGAGGAATTGGCTGTCCTCTGGCGGAAGAGAGATTGGTTTATAGGACATGCCCTCTTCCAGCACTGCCACACGATGGGCATTGGCTGCACCGCCATAAGCCGCTTCCCAGCTATCACGGATACGGTTCGGGTCTTTCACAACGCCGGGATGCTCCAGCACACCACTGGGCTGTGCGCCGTTCTTGAAGAAAGAGGAACCGTATTTATCTACCGCAATGGAAGTACCGAGGCTGTTCTTCATCATGGCGATTGGCGAGAAACCGATCAGACCATTAAAGCCAAGCCCCGGCACATGAAAGATCTCGTCCCGGCGGAAGTAGATGTCCTTGTTCTGCTCTCCCGGAACTTCATCCGTGTATGCGTGGTAGATATAGTAGAGCTCGCCACTTTCATCTCGGTCAACTTCGACATTTTCCGGTAAAAGCGGATACAGACCCAGTACCGTGTTCTTGCCATCCCGGACGATCTGTGCGTAGGCGTTGCCCCAGAGAAGCAGATGGGTCATCAGCGTTTCCCAGAAAACAAAGGATCTCATCTCCGGGTTTGGCTGGCGATATAAAATCTTATACAGCGGATGATCCCGTGCCTTTTCCTTGTTGCCGTTATCGTCCGTCACCCGATACAGATGCAGCGGCAGTGCCGCAATGGACTCTGCCAACAGGCGGACACAGGCATATACCGTCGGGATCTGCATGGCAGCTTTTTCATCCACCTGCTCCCCGGCATTGGAACGTCCAAACACAAAGGTCTGCCCGGAATCTCGGACGTTATCCGTGACCTTCGGCAGACCTTCTTTTGGCTGTTCTGTTTTGGGAGAATCCCTTGGGTTCTCAAACCCCATCCATTCCCAGAATCCCATTAAGCCTTATCCCCTTTCTCCAGTTCCGGCAGACCGGCAAGGCTGGTACCGAGGGACGCAACACCTGCCACGATCACTGCACTGCCAACTGCCATCCAGTCCACAGTTCCGCCGGGCATCTGGGTCACGACCAGAGCCGCGCCGGTCTGGAACATCGTCTTTGCAGCACGGATGCCGGCTGCCTTCCACCATTCTGTACTCATCAGATACTTCATAGTTCTTGTCCTCCAAAATCAAAAATGACATAAAAAAAGCACCCTGACTTTCGCCAAGATGCTTCTTCGTACAATGATATTTATTTGGTAACGTAGGTACTCAGCCTTCCGTTTCCTTTTTGCTCAAGTTTTCCTGCTTCGCAAAGTTCTTTAAGCAGTCGGAATGCCTTCGTTGTTCCTGCACCAATCAAATCCTCTACTTCTTTTCTTGTGATGCTGCCATTTTCCTGCGCATATTGAACAATAAGTTGCTTCTGCTCATTCAGCGAAATATCCTCATCCGCATTATCCGACACTTGCACTTCGTTGTTTTGTTCCTCGTTCCTATTCGGAAGTGTCACACGGAAAACTCCTTTTGCCGTTTCAAACTCCGGTTGAAATGGACAAGTTTTATACGCACGTTCGATTTTTCCGATTCCTGTGCCGTAGCTCTCAATCAATCTCATGCGGTAGAAAACAGCCGCAAGATTTGGATTTCTCGATTGTGAAACGCCAAGAAAAATGGATTTCAGCTCCAAACCAGATACAAGACCTCCAAGAGAAACAAATTCAATTCTGTCCTCATAGACATTGACCAGATTGCTTCCACTAAAAGAATAATCGCGATGAACGATGCTGTTCAGCAAAGCCTCTCTTACAGCTTCCTCCGGATAATCTCTCCAATCAGTTCGATCCAGCCCCGAAAATGTTGCTTTCGTTTTGTTGACTAAATCAATAAACTGATAGACATCTTCAAGCTGCTTCAAAATAGATCCTGTAAACTCCTTTCTATCTCGGAATAGTTCTTTGTCCGTTCCTTGAAAGAGAGCAACTTTCGTTGTTGTCTCACACTGATCCGATAGCAACAGCGCAAGATTTGTATACAGGCCATCTTCACCGATCAGTTTGAGAGTTCGCATTTGCGATGGCCCGATTTCAATCGACCTTCTCTGCATCTCTGTTTGGAGAGTATAGAACGTCAATTCTTGATTCATACTTCTACACAGTTCAAAAGACCTGCCGCTGTTTTGGAGAATCATTTCCCGGATTCCTTCCTCAGTCATTGGCTGTGTAGAACTTCCTTTTCTTACATACACACCGCCAGGTTTCAAACCTTTTTCACGGAGATAGTACGGTCGATTCGTTCCGGTTGTCACATCAATTTCGATAACCTGCTTCTCTTCTATTTCAACTGTGTTGACTCTAACAAACGGCATTATGTCTGGTGCCAGGGAATCTTTCAAAGAATTTACGATTTGGAGCATTACCCCATCAGGATCGCCGATACCTAGAACCGCTCCATCTTTTCTGACACCGACATAAACCGTGCCGCCCTCTGCATTTGCAAATCCCATCACCTCTTTTCGGATGTCAGGGACATACTCTTGCTTAAATTCGATATTCTGGTTCTCGAATGCTAACATCTTCTGCTCCTTTCTTTCTCGTTTCTTTCTCGTTTCTTTCTTCTTTCTTTCTCATTGTAAGAGAGAAAGAAAGAAAAGTCAAGAGGTGCAGAAACAAATATTTTGTCGATTAGAAAACGATCATGTCACGTTCATCGTAGACACTTCCCTGCTGCTGTCCTTCGTTTCGGATGCAGCGGTCCAGTGCCATGATCGCAGCGACGATACCATCGATCTTCTCCGGCGATTTTGCCTTTGTCGGCTTGATATTGCCTGCCGGGTCGGTATCCACGACCACATTCCCCGCCATCCATGCCATGACCGGGTTGCCGCCGTGGGTAATACGCCCTTCCATCAGGAGCTTGTAGAACTCTTTGGTAGGCGGGCTCATATCTTTAAAACCCTGACCGAAAGGCACGACCGTAAATCCCATCCCCTCAAGGTTCTGGGTCATCTGCACCGCACCCCATCGGTCAAAGGCAATCTCCAGAATGTGATAGGTCTTACCCAGCTCCTCAATGACCTTCTCAATGAACCCGTAGTGAATCACATTTCCCTCGGTCGCCATCAAGTAGCCCTGCTGATACCAGACATCATACGGAACGGATGCCCTGCGCACACGCTGGGGGATCGTATCCTCCGGTATCCAGAAAAATGGAAGCATGATGTATTTCTCTTCCGGGATTCTGGGCGGGAACATCAGCACAAAAGCCGTGATGTCTCCGGTGCTGGACAAGTCCAGCCCTCCATAACAGTCACGGCCTTTGAGGGCTTCCATATCGATTGGCTGGTTGCCGAGGTCATAGATGTGTTCCGGGATGAACCGGGTCAGCGAGGATACCCACATATTCAGACGGAGCTGCTTGAACACATTCTCCTCTGCCGGGTTATCCAGTGCTTCCTGGTACGCATCCCGGACACGCTGGATCTGAATGGTCTGTCCGAGGGAAGGATTGGCTTTATACCAGTTGACTTCATCGTGCCAGTCATCTTCATCTGTCAGTCCATAGACCACGGGGTAAAAGGTGTGGTCGATCTTACGGCCAGCCAGCAAGTCAAGGGCTTTCATGTGGAGCTCGTAGCAGATGCTCTCCTTGTCCGTGCCAGCCGTGGTGATCAGGAAGAACAACGGCTGTTCACGGGCATCACCTGAACCTTTGGTAAGGACATCGTAGAGTTTTCGGTTTGGCTGGGCATGAACCTCATCCAGAACAAGACCTGACACATTCAAGCCGTGCTTCGTACCAACTTCGGCAGACAGAACCTGATAAAATCCTGCGTTCCCGTAGTTCACGATGCGCTTGGTGGCTGCCATGATCTTGCACCGTTTCAAAAGTGCCGGGGTCATCTGCACCATCTGATGGGCGACATCAAAAACGATGGATGCCTGCTGGCGGTCAGCTGCAGCACCATAGACTTCGGCAGATGGCTCATTATCGGCAAAAAGCAGATACAAGGCCACCGCAGCGGCAAGCTCGGATTTTCCGTTTTTCTTGCCGATTTCGACATAAGCCGTGCGAAACTGACGGTTCCCTTTTTCGTCCACGATGCCGAACACATCCCGGATGATCTGCTCCTGCCACGGAAGCAGCCAGAACCGCTTGCCCGCCCACTTGCCTTTGGTATGACGCAGGTTTTCGATAAAAGTCACTGCCCGGTCTGCTTTTGCGGCATCGTAATGGCAGCTGGGAAGTATGAACCGACTTGGTTTATAGTCCTTCAGTTTCGGATAGTTTTTCGGTCTGCACTCTGCCATCAGCTTCCACCTCCTCCCAGCAGATTCTCCATCTCATCAGCTGTATCCGTAGGACCGCCGTCCGAAGCAATGATCCGGCTTCGGGAGGACGGGGTCAGACCGAACTGCTCTGCAAACTTGTTCATGATCTTCAGATAGGTCTGGGCGATAGATACCTGCGGCACTTGCTGCCAGTACCCAGACGGGGTCTTGACGATGGTGCCATGCTGGGTGATGAACTCCTCCGCCTCTTTCCATCGGGCATACGCTTGACAATAACCGGCAAAGGCAGCCATATCTACTTCGGTCAGGATGCCGATGGCTTCCATCTGTTTGGCAAGTCTACGCCATTCTTTCTTTGCTTCCGGCTCCAGCCACTTTGGACAGGCCGGTGCTTTCTTGTTAGGCTTCGGTTCGCTGGTGTTCAGCGGATGCTTGCCCGGATTGCCTTCCAGCTCCTTCATGGCGGTCGGCTTTGGTTTTCTGCCTCTGGTAGCCATTGGCTTCCCCTCCCTTCTTCAAAAATGGGTAAAGAAAAAGGACCTCCGAAGAAGTCCTTGATCTTATGTTCTATTTACGCCGTTTCGTATTTTTCTTTCAGCCTTTCTGCCTTTCTCGCATTAAGGTCATCTTCTTTCAGAATCCCGGTAAGAGATTCCGTGACACTTTTGCCATCCGTTTTCTTATCATTACTATCAATCTGCTGTTTTTGACTAATTTCCACTTCACGCATATGCAGATTCCTCATCCCAAAAGCCAGTCGATGACATTCACAACTTTTATGCCATCGTAATTTCCGAGTGAAAAACGATCCAGTGTCAGGACAATCTTTTCATAATTATCCTGAATGCTCCGCAGCGGTCTCATCTCTCTCTCAAAGGTTTCTTCCGCCGTCATATCAGCAGTTACCTGATAATAGGTAAGCACACCTTCCTTCTGTGTCACAAAGTCGACCTCAGTAGAACCATATTTTCCGATGTTGACTTTGCCGCCCCTTCGTGAAAGTTCAAGATACACAATGTTCTCAATGGTAAATCCAAGATCATATCGTTTTCTCGGAAGAATGTGGTTTCTGATTCCCATATCTACCATGTAAAACTTATTGTTGACCTTTAAGAGCTGCTTCCCCGCAATGTCAAACCGCTCCACAGGATAAAAAATAAAAGACTCTGTCAGGGCTTCCACATAATCGCTGACTGTGTTTTGAGATACTTTTCTACCCGCTGAGGTCAGATAGTCGGTTATACTTTTCATTGACACCGGGCTGCCGATAACGCTTGCCAGATACCTGGCAATTGTCTTTAGTAACGCAATGTCTGTGATTTTTCGTTTTCCACCTTCTTTTTCTCTTCTTACCTGCCGCTGCTCGATATCTTTTACAATAACGGTATTGTAGATTCCCTCTAAATACTGATCTATTTTTTCATCCGTGCGGTTCATTACTGCCACATACGGAATTCCACCAGTTTTCATAAACTCTGCAAAAGCTTCCTCTTTTGCCATACCTGTCACCGCCATATACTCACGGAAAGAAAGCGGCAGCATCTTGATCTCTGTGTACCTTCCTGACAAAAGCGTTGCAAGCTCACTTGACAGCATATATGCATTGGAGCCTGTGATATAAACGTCCACATGGTCTCTGATATAAAGGCTGTCAACCACTTTCTCGAATGATGAAACTTCCTGAACCTCATCCAAAAAGATGTATGTCATCTTATCTGCACACAAACGTTCTTTGAGGTAATTGTACAGCTTCATATAATCTTTTAAAGGTTCGTAATCCAGATTTTCAAAATTGATGGAAATAATCTGTTCTGGTGTAACTCCATTCGCTAAGAGTCTCTGCTGATACTGTTCCAGAAGTACAGATTTTCCACAGCGGCGGATTCCGGTCACGACCTTGATCTGCTGCTCGTCTTTCCATGCCCAAAGCTGGTCAAGATATTCTTTTCGTTCAACCATATCTGCATTCCTCCTTTTTTCTCAGTATAGCATATTATACGCAGAATATCAAATTATTTTCCCATTTCGGAAACTTTTATTTCATTCGGCTTAATATTTTCCAATTTCAATAATACATCGGATACGAGGCACAGCCCCCTGCGGGGCGTGTGTCCTTTAGGTTTTTGGTTATGCGTTGGGGTTGGATTCCTTCCAAGCCTCGTATTCATCGACCAGCTCCGCTTCCTCGATGACCTGCCAGATGCTGCAAAAGCGGCTTCTCTGCTGCTCGATTTCCTCTGCCGTCCAGTCTTCCGGCTTGCGGCTCATATCGTGGTAGGCATCCATCTCCGCTTTCGTCCGGAAGAAAAGGATCTGCTTCAGCTTCAGCGTCTCCTCATTGTTCCGCAGGCTGTACCGCCTGTCCTCTGCCGCCCTGCAAAGGCTTCCGAGGTCGTTGCAGCTGAGGGTCATGTCCTGCTTGAAGCGATCTCGATGCCAATCAGCTTCTTCTCGGTGTCGGCTTCCTTAATGTTCTTGAGGTAGGTTTTTGCTTTGTTCGTCATGGTCTGTATCCTCCGTGTGTTTTGTTTTCTGTAGGGCTTTTCCCTTCGTTGTGACTGTATATTACCGTCACCGCTCGGACATAGCAAGCGGCTATGCTGCACGATCATACACACCTCTTTTTGTCGGATTTATGTGTATTTACACGCCGGAGAAATCCGCCACTACGAGCAAAAGCCCCCGAAGGAGCTCTGCCCTTTTTCAGTGTGCGTTCTTGATGCACCACTCGATCGCGTGACCGGCATCCGTGTAGGTCTCATCGGAAATCTTCAGAAGCTCCAGTCGGCACTCAATCGGTGACCAGCCTTCCTCTGGGTCTTCGACAAATCCGTATACCGCTCCCTCCAGCATGCCATTCCAGTTCATCTGGGCAACTAAAACCCGGTCACCGAACTGCATGATGCTGTCGTAGCAAGGTCTGAGTCGGTCGTAGAAACTCTCAATGCTGATGTTGTTTTCTGGAAAGTCGATCAAATGCTTTTTCATGGTGAATTCCTCCGTGTTTTCGTTTTTCCCTTGGGGCTTTCCCCTTTCGGTATGTGCATATTACCGTCAGGTGCAAAGGATATCAAGCGGCTAAAGTACACGATCTTCTGCCCGGAATACCAGGCAGAATGTACGTCACTCTGCGTCCTGCTCCATGAGTTCCACAATGGTGTTGTAGAAGAACTGCGGGTCGTATGCCAGCGGTTCCCGTCCGGCTTCCTTATCCATCCTGATCTGGTCTTCCACCATATCCTCTGCATCCTCCAGCGTGAAGGCATCCTTATCGCTGTCATCCATGTGGTTGTAGATTTCCACGATGACATCCATCATCCGTTCTTCCATGTGCTTCTCCTCCTGGCGCATCCACGCCGCCACATCTGCCCCTATCTGGGGCGTTGTCGGTTCCTTCGGATTGTTTTGCCACCCGTGGCACAAGCCCCTGTGTGGGGCTGTGTCGGGGGCTGTCGGTTTATCTGTTCATCCGTCCCAGCAGGTAGGCTTCCTCCATTGCTTTCTGGATGCCCCAGACCGGAACCTCAATGAAGTCCTCGCTGTCATTGTCGCGGGCTTCGAGGTCGCCCCGGCTGTCTACCGCTGCCATTAGGCGCTTGGCGATCTCCAGCAGGGCTTTTTCTTCTTCCTTGGTAATGTTCTTCTTCATGGTGGTTTCCTCCGTTTTTCTTGGTTTTCCGTTTCGATATGTGCATATTACCGTCTATGTCACACACTATCAAGCGGCTATACTACACAAAGATAGCCACCCGGAACTGTGCGTATTACAGCAGAAGAAAAGGGCTGCCGTTTCCGGCAAGCCCCGTGTGTTTCTCTGGCTTAGTAGTCTTCTTCCTCGTCGTAGTCCTCTTCGTCCCAGTCATCTTCTTCCTCATCCCAGCTGTCATCCTGGTCTTCTTCCTCATCCTTGAAATCCCACATATCTTCGGTCGGCTGGTTTCTAAGGTCTGGGTTCTGCTCGACATAGTCGGCAACCGCTCCGCAAAGGATGTCCAGAACCTTTTCGTAGGCTTCCTCGCTGTAGACTGCCCAGGCATCTGCAGTCAGCTTTGCGATTTTGTCGTTGCCCTTGGCTCCAAGGAACCGCCCTGCAGGGTTGCAGGTTTCCTTGCCGTAGCCGATGCCCAGCTGGTCGCCGTCGTTGTAAAAGCGGTATCCGATGCGGCTCATTGCCCTTACCAGCTCCCCTGCGAGGCTGTCTGCCTTGCCCGTCTCCGGTACCAGTTCCTTGAAAAGTTTATTGATGCGTTCTTCGTTCTTCGTCATTGTCGTATCCTCCAGAATGTTGTTTTCGGTTTTTCTCCCTTTCGGTATGCACATATTACCGTCACTTTCGCACACTATCAAGCGGCTAAACTACACGATCATCAAGCCCTGTAATTGTCATATTTATGTGCTTTTCATGCCAGCTTTCGGAAGACAGACACGAGCAAAAGGCTGGTCATTTCCAGCCCCTTGCGCCTGTCGGTCTTGCCTTTAGCGGATGATTTCGAGGTAGCTTACGTTGCCCCAGCAGTCCGTTCCCTTGAAGCGGATGTGCTTTTCGTTCTCCCTGTCGAGGGTGAATTTCCGAAGGAGCTTCATCTTCTGGATGCGGTTCAGAAGGTCCTTGCCGTTCTTCGCATCCTCAACGGCATCCCTGATCTCGACCACTGCGCTGTCGCTTCCGTACCAGAGGTTGCTGAGTGCCTCCGGAATTCCGTTTGCAAGGTAAAGGTTGATTTTTGTGTAGGTCATTGTATTTTCCTCCTCTCAGAATGTCATCGTTTCCAGAATCTCATCCGTGCCTGTCTTCCAGTCGTGGCGGCTAAGTTCGATTTTGCTGTACATCTCTGCGCTGTCCGGCTCATCGAAAAGCCGGAAGCATTCTCTTGCCAGCTCCTCGCTGGTGTGCTGCTGGATTTCATCCGGCTGTCCATCCAGCCGTGTAAAGGTGATCTCGTAAGTGTAGCGTTCCATGTTCTTTGCCCCTTTCGTTTTGGTAGCTGTATATTACCGTCACTGCCGGACACTATCAAGCGGCTAAAGTACACGATCATCTGCACCCTGATCTGGTGGATTTATGTGTTTATCCGGGGAGGTTTCCCTCCCCGTTTTCTTAGCTGAACATCTCTGCTGTGTCATCGTCGATCCAAAGGTGCATGCCGTCTGTTTCCATGATCGCATGGTCTTCATGAACCTCGGTGATGATTCCTTCCCGGCTTCCGCTTCCATCAAATTCGTTCCAGTGCCATGTTGTCTTTCTTCCTTTTTCCCATGTTCTCCAATCAGCCATTCTGCTGTCCTCCTTTGCTTTTTGTAGCTGTATATTACCGTCACTGCCCTGTGATAGCAAGGCCATAAAACGTCATATTATCAACGATCTTTGCCCCTCATGTTTGGTACATATATAACCCCTGATTGACTTGCTATATATGTGTTTCTGCGGCATTATACACACAACGAAAGCAAAGAAAACCAAACCAAAAACGGAGGACAAAAACCATGAAAAAGACCATTACAGAAGTTGAAACCGCAATCGAAAACCGCATCACAGAGCTTGAAGAAGAATACGAGCTGGACATTTACGACCGCAACGACATCCGGGAAGAAGAATACCAGAAAGCCGGATGGCGGCACGATCCTTTCCCAGAGGAGCTTGAGGAAGAAGACGAAGAAGAGGATTGGCACTACCACAGCATGGAGGAACGACTGAACGAGGTCGGCATGAGCATGAGGGATTTCTTCTAAGGAATCCCCCAGAGGCTCCCCAGCAGAGGCTGGGGCTCTGCCTCGTATCCCCGGTTTTGGTTTGGTATGATACACAAAACCGCTGCCAGATGTTTGTGTACATTATGGCGGCGGTTCTCCTTGCTATTGTTGCTTTCCAGAGCTAATATACAGTAAACTGGAAGGAGGTTCTCATTCTTTTGAGGCCCCCATTTTCCGTCTAATCGGCCTCGCCCTGCATTGCCTGATGCATCACCCTGCGGTTATGCGCTCTGGCTTTCTTTTTCAGGTCCCTTTTCCATCTGCGGATGGTCACCGCCTTACAGTGGTTTCTTGACCATTCGTATTCATCCAGAATGTATCTGCCGCCGTGTTCCCTCTCGCCATAAGCCGGCATCTTTCTGTGTCCCATAGGCTCCTCCTGTTAAACTAAGCTCAATCATACGGTATTTTGCCATTTGATATGATACTTCATACCGCTCTGCTAGCCCATCTACAATGGCTCGAATATTCTCTGGTGTCTTTTTCCAATTGCACTGCTTCAACCTATCTTCGACATAATCGATCACATCATTTCGCTCAAGCAGCAGATAAGCTGGAAGCTTTTCACACTGCAGCTCCATCCAATCGAGCGCATCATTCTTGTGATGGTATCGTCTGTTCTCCCTGCGCCGGCTGGAATATGGTGTGTACTTTCTCCCTGTCATCATCTGGAGCAGGAAGAACCATCTGTCCAAATACATATGGCAGCATTCATGTGCAATCGTACTATTTCGTGTTGCGGCAGTTGTGCAGTTATCTTGATTGACCAGAATCGTTCCGGGTCGGATTATCTGGGCATAAGTTTTTCCACTGTCATCAATCAGATGCGCTTCGCCGTAGTTGTAGTAAAGCTGTCCCATCACCGTCTTGTCTGCAAAGCGAACATCCAAAACCCGAAGTCCCATCCGCCTTGCCAGTTCCTCACTGCTCACTACTGACGCATCCCCACCGATCTCCCTCTTCGCCTCTGGGAAAAAATCATCCAGAATCGCATGGGCAACCGTCTCGTAGTCGCTGTTATATAAAATCGGTAGAAGATAGTCATTAGTATCAAAGGCAAATCCTGATAGCGCCGGGTCATCTTCCCAATCTTTATATACCCAGACGAGCGGACCAATGCAGCATTGGTGACACACTCGCAAATCGAAAATATATCTCAGCCGAAAATCTGCACTCTCATATCTTGTTTCGCCATCCTTATACTGTCCTTCTAACCTACTCTGCAATATCACATCGACCACAGTCCTGTCTGTTGGTTGCTGTAGCTTTGACAGTGTTTTTAAGTACGACCACAGCCGAACCTTCATTCCCTCGGCACCCGGCAACACTCCTGCTTCTTGAATCTGCTCTGTCTCCGTCCTCACGTAATTTTCTAAAACCGTCTGAAAATCCGCATGAAAAACATTCTGCAGTACCTCTGCCACAGAATATGGCTGGCAAATATCTGTCCGCTCTACCTTTTTTCCGTACGTTACGGGTACTGCAACTGCTCCGGCCCCCTGCCCTACATCAGTATCCAATATCTCATAGTGCAATTCTATCACCCCTCAGAACATTCGTTTTGCCTCAATTATACACAGCATGGATACCGATTTCAATAGTAAAGCACAATATCTTTTATCTATTTTCCATTTTGTTTCTCTTGAACGCACAATAATGTTGTGCTATAATAAAGCTGTCAGATACTGAGGCTGAATTGGAAAACTGACTTCCAGTTTGCAAAAGTAAACCCCTGTTCCTAAAAGTTCTTGCAAGACTAAATTCCGGCATATCAAGAAATCATGATTTTAGCGGAATTTAC